>CALQKQ020000020.1 GCA_943331195.2 Akkermansia muciniphila
CAAAGCGTCCATGCACAGGTCTTTATCCCTGAACTTAGAAACCGTCCCGCCCAGCACGTTGCGGGTTTACCCGTCCATCACCACACCCCGATACGCATGGCCCACCGCCTCCCGCGCCACCGCCGCCGACCGCCGCCGACCGCCGCCGACCGCCGCCGACCGCCGCCAACATGCGCCAAGTGCCCATGGCGGAGAAACGTATCGCGCGGTACACCGCCGATCCCAACGCCCCGAAAAAAGACATCGAGATTGAACCCGCCATCGCCCACGGCGCACCCGACCAAACCAAGCGCGCCGTCTCGGAACACGCGCAGAGCTGGAGCTGCGACACCGCCGCATCGGAAAGACCGCGCCGCAGCCGCCAACGGCCAAGGGCCAAGGGGCAAAGGCCCAGGGGAAAAAGAACGTTGCCATCCCTGCGAATTCCCGCAAGCTGCCAGCCATGCTTTCGCGGTTCCTTCTCACGGCATCCTTCAGTTGTGCAGCGCTGGGACTGCTCAGCGGACGTGGCGTGGCAAGCGAGGCCAGCGACCATGACTTCTTTGAGGCCAAAATACGACCCCTGTTGGTTGAAAAATGCTATGAATGCCACGGCGATCAGAAGCAAAAAGGCGGGCTGCGGCTCGACTCCAAACAGGGATGGATTGATGGCGGCGAGCAGGGCCCCGTCATTGTGCCGGGCAATCCGGACGCCAGTCTCCTGATCAAAGCGGTGCGCTACCGCGATGAAACCCTGCAAATGCCACCCAAACATCCGCTCGCGGAGGCTGCGGTGGCCGACCTAGTGGCTTGGGTGCAGCAGGGCGCGGAGGATCCCCGCAGCGGCGCGCCCTCCGCCAAAGGAATGGACCTAGCAGAAGGCCGGAAATATTGGGCTTTCCAGCCGCTCGCCCCGCATCAGCCGCCCGCCGTTCCTGGTGATCGCTGGTCCCAAACCGAAATCGACCCCTTCATTCTGGCTAAGCTCCAGCAAGTCGGCCTGCAACCTTCCGCCCCCGCAGACCGCCGCAGCCTGTTGCGCCGCGCCTCCTTTGACCTAACAGGCCTTCCACCCTCCCCCGCAGAAGTCGCCGACTTCCTGGCGGATCCATCCGACGACGCCTGGCCCAAGGTGATCGACCGCTTGTTAAACTCATCTAGCTACGGCGAACACTGGGCGCGCCATTGGCTAGATTTGGCCCGTTATTCCGACACCAAAGGCTACGTCTATGGCCGCGAAGAAGCGCGCTGGGTCCATGCCTGGCCCTACCGCGACTGGGTGGTGCAGGCTTTTAACGAGGACTTGCCCTATGACCGTTTCCTGAAGCTGCAATTGGCCGCCGATCAATTCGTGCCCGCAGGCTCGCCCGACCTCGCCGCCATGGGCTTCCTCACCTTGGGCCGCCGTTTTCTCGGGGTCACCCAAGATATTATCGACGACCGCATCGACGTCGTCATGCGCACCACGCAAGGTCTCACCGTGGCCTGCGCCCGCTGCCACGATCACAAATTTGATCCCATCCCCACCAGCGATTACTACTCACTCTACGGCATTTTTCAAAGCTGCGCCGAAACCCTGGTGCCCTGCGCGCCACCCCCAGACGCTAGCGCGGAGTTCGCGGCGGAATTAACCAAGCGCCAGGAAAAATTGCGGGCAACCTCGCAGCAGCGCCGCGAGGAACAAGCCGCCCGAGTCCGCGCCAAAACCACCGAGCACCTGCTGGCGCAGTTGGAGTTGGAAAAATACCCTGAAGAAACCTTTGTGCAGCTGATCTCCGCCGATGACATCAATCCGCTGTTTGTGCGCCGTTGGCAGCATTTCCTCAGCACCTCCCTATCAATAGGTGATCGCTTCTTTTCGGCGTGGCATCAATTCGCCGCGATTCCCCCAGAAGCTTTTGCGGTAAAGAGCGCCGCCCTCACCAAAACGCTCGCCGCCCTTCCCCCAGAAAAGCTGCACCCCCTCGTCGCCAAAGCCTTCGCCGCAGCGCCCACCAGCATGACCGAGGTAGCGCAGCGCTATGGATCCCTTTTCCACGAGGTCGAAACCGCGTGGCAAGCGCTTTTGCAAACCACGCCGGACGCCACCGCGCTGCCCCAACCGGATGAGGAGGAAATCCGCCAGGTCTTGTATGGTCCCAACTCCCCCGGCACCGTGCCGGATGAGCACATCGCCAACATCGAATGGTTCTTCACCGAACCCGTTGGCGTTGAACTATGGAAACTCCAAGGAGAAGTGGATCGCCTGCTCATCGAGACCGCCACCGCTCCCGCCTACGCCACCATTCTCCAAGACCGCGCCACCCCAGTCACACCCCGCATTTTTAAACGAGGAAATCCTCGCAACAAAGGTGCCTCCGTTCCCCGCCAATTCCTCCAAGTCCTCAGCGGCGACGCCCCATTCTCCCAGGGCAGCGGCCGACGCCAACTCGCCGAATCCATCGCCAGCGCGCAAAACCCCTTAACCGCTAGAGTCATGGTAAACCGCGTCTGGAGGCTCCATTTCGGCGAAGGCTTCGTGCCCACCACGAGCGACTTTGGAAAACGGGCGGAACTGCCCAGCCACCCCGAATTGCTTGACTGGCTAGCGCAGCGCTTCATCGACGATGGATGGAGCCTTAAAAAACTGCACCAGCGCATCCTGCGCTCGGCGGCGTGGCAGCAAAACTCCAGCGGCCCCGCCCAGGCCCCCGACCTCCTCCGCGCCCAGGAAACCGATCCCGCCAATCGCCTCCTCTGGCGCATGAACCCTCACCGCCTCAGCTTCGAAGAAAGGCGCGATGCTTCACTTCAGATCACAAATGAATTAACCAATCAAATCGCCGGAAAACCTAGCCCCCTGTTTGATTCCGCCAACCACCGCCGCACCCTCTATGCGACGATTGACCGCCAGTCCTTGCCCACCGCGCTGCGCACCTTCGATTTTGCCAATCCAGACCTTTCCATCCCGCAGCGCAATGACACCATTGTGCCCCAACAGGCCCTGTTTGAGTTAAACCACCCCTTCCCCGCTGCCCGCGCCCGGGCTTTGGCCCAATCCTGCACCGCCGTCGCCGGCTCCTTGGAAGCCGCCATCCGAACCTTGTATCGCAAAGCCTTCCAGCGAGCGCCTACCGACGAGGAAACCGCCGCAGCCCTAGCCTTCCTCCAAGCCACCGAACCAAGCGCCCGTCCCCCCGACCCCTGGCGCTATGGCTATGGTGCCTTGGATGAAACCGCGGCTCGCCTATCAAGCTTCACCCCCCTGCCCTTCTTCACAGGAAAAGCTTGGCAGGGCGGCCCCGTCCTCCCGGATCCCGCGCTCGGCTGGGCCTCCCTCTCCGCAGATGGCGGCCATCCCGGAAATGACCTATCGCATGCCTGCGTGCGCCGCTGGGTCGCCCCCGCAGATGGCAGCTACAGCGTCTCCTCTACCCTAACTCACACTCCAGAGGAGGGCGATGGCATTCGCGCCTTCATTTGCTATAGCGGCGGCGGCATCTTACAATCCACCACCCTCCACCACAACCACGCGACCATGAACACCGGCCCCATCGCCATGAAAGCCGGGGAAACCCTAGATTTCATCGTCGACATCGATCGCGTATTAAACAGCGATCAATTCCTTTGGGCCCCCACCATTTCCCCATCCCCACCAGGCTCACCAGGCCCAGGCCCCCAGTGGCAGGCCCAGACCGATTTCTCAGGCACCGCCACTGCGGACCTCACCCCCTGGGAACAACTGGCGCAGACGCTGCTTCTATCCAACGAATTCGTCTTCATCGACTAAGAAAACCTATGAATCGACGCCATTTTCTCCAGCGCTCCGGCATGGGTTTCGGGATGTTGGGTCTCGCGGGGATGCTCGCACCAGGGACCGCAGCGGCGGCGAGCGGCCCCCATTTCGCGCCCAAGGCCAAGCGGGTCATCCATTTTTTCCTCAATGGGGGCCCCTCCCACGTGGACACCTTCGACCCCAAATCCGCCCTCACCACCTACGCTGGAAAACCCCTCCCCCTAACACGCATCACCGAGCGAAAAACCGGCGCCGCCTTCCCCTCCCCGTTCCACTTTGAGCGCTACGGCCAAAGCGGCATCGAAGTTAGCGAGCTGTTCGCCAAGACCGCGCAGCATATCGATGACATCGCCGTCATCCGCTCCATGGTAGCCCAAGTTCCCAATCATGAGCCCAGCCTCATGCTAATGAATTGCGGCGATTCCATCCAAACCCGCCCCAGCCTCGGCTCCTGGCTCAGCTATGGCCTTGGCTCCGAAAACCAAAATCTTCCCGCCTTTGTCGCGATGTGCCCCGGCGGAATGCCCATCAAAGGGGCGGAAAACTGGCAGTCCGCGTTTCTCCCCGGTGCCATGCAAGGCACCTACGTCGACTCCCAACACCAAAGTGTCGATGCTTTGCTCGAAAATATCCGCAGCCCCCATGCTTCCCGCGACGCCCAGCGCCGCCAGTTAGACCTGCTGCGAACCCTCAATGCGAACCACCACCGCGGCCGCCTCGATCCTCGCCTCGATGCCCGCATCGCCTCTTTCGAGCTAGCCTTCCGCATGCAAACCGAGGCCACCGATGCCTTTGACATCAATCTCGAACCCCAGTCCATCCGCGATCTCTATGGCGACGGGGTACACGGCCGTCAAACCTTGATCGCGCGACGCCTCCTCGAACGCGGCGTCCGCTTCGTCCAACTCTGGCACGGGGCCGGCCAGCCTTGGGATAACCACGACAACCTGGAGGCCTCCCACCGCAAACTCGCCGCTGAAATTGACCAACCCATCGCCGCTCTCCTCACTGATTTAAAATCACGCGGCATGCTCGACGATACCTTAGTGATTTTTGGCGGAGAATTTGGTCGCACCCCCACCGTGGAACTCGCCGCCAATAAAGCCACCCAGGGCCGCGACCATAACCCCTACGGCTTCAGCGTCTGGATGGCAGGTGGCGGCATTAAAGGTGGCACCGTCCATGGAGCCACCGATGAATTCGGTTTTGCGGCGGTGGAAAATCCCGTCAGCGCTCACGATCTCCACGCCACCATTCTCCACCTCATGGGACTGGACCACGAACGCCTCACCTACCGCTACAGCGGCCGGGACTTCCGCCTCACCGACGTCCACGGAAAGGTCGTCACCCCTATCATTGCCTAAGTTTTTCATTTTAGGCCACACCACCCTGCGCTGGAAGGGCTCCAGAGATTGCTAGCATTAAAGCGGAGGCTAATGAAACCATGCCACAGCTCCTCTGGAGTGTTGAACCATAAACCCTCGGTATCCATTTCTGCGGCATCGTCATCCTCGTAGCCGTCGCCATCAAAATCGTCCTCCTTCAGCATTTCGTCGTGGTGCCCATCGCCATCCATGTCGCATGCAGACAGGGCATCATCGGAAAGCGTGTCGCCGTCGATGTCTTTTTCGGTCGGGTTAGGGTTGTCCAGATACTCTCCCCTAAAGGTGCCGAGGCTAGGACCTTTGTTGGCCAGGCCGGCGGAGACGTTACGATCAAGAGGCTTGGCGGTGCGATCATCCTCCGCCTCGTGCTCCAAGCTGTTCGCCATACCATCCCCATCCCCATCCGGCGCCGTGCTCGCCGCGTCAAACGCCACCTGCACAAGCACGGCCAATGCCCCGAGGGCGATTCCGTTGCGGAGGGTGGATTTGCGCGAGCTGTTCATGGCCAGGAAAAAAATCGTTAAAACACAGGTAGACATGCTTATCCGAGCAACCGCAAAGACAATATTGTAACGAAACGTTAATAATTCTCTAAAATCGGAAATGGGGGAACCTCCAGGGGAACTGAGGGCAAGGTGCGACACCCCATGGGGCCTAGCCCGACGCTAAGCACCCGCCCCGCCCTGACGCCTGAAGACCTCCATAGCGTGATGTCTCGACGTTAACCGGACGGCGCAAACGGCAGGCGCAACACGAATACCGTCCATTCCCCATCATCGTCCGCCAAAACCAAATCCCCGCCGTGGGCCCGGGCCAATTCCCGCGCGATATTCAACCCCAATCCATAACCAGGAACATTTTCACCCGCAGCACTGCGGTGAAACCGCTCAAAAATCGCCTCGCGATGCGCGGCCGCAATCGCGACCCCAGTATTGGCAATGCGGAACTCAGCTTCCCCTAGACCCACCTCCGCCGTGCAGCGAATGCATCCCCCGCTCGGGGTATATTTGACGGCATTTTCACATAAGTTTTGCAAAATAAGAGCGACCCGGCGCGGATCGGCATGACAAGGCAAGGCCTCCGGCCAAGCATGCACTACCGCCACATTCCGTTCCGTGGCCTGCACCTCCATGTCCTCCACGGCCCGCTCCAACAGCGGCACTAAATCAGACGGGCCGCGCTCCAATTCCAAGCGTCCAGCGTCAACTTGAGCTAACAAGAGCAGGTCGTCTACCATCGTCGTGAGCCGACGCGAGTGGCGCCGCAGCACTTCGATTTCCTCGTGCACCTCCGGAGCTAGACCTGACCGCTTGCCAAGCGCGTCCACCCCGGCACGCATCACCGCTAGTGGCGTCTTCAACTGGTGAGAGGCATCCGCCGAGAACCGCGCGGCGGCCTCATAGGCACGCTGCAGGCGGTCGAAACTACGATTCAAAACTTCCGTTAGCCGGGCCACTTCATCCCCCGTTCGCGGCACCGGCAATCGATCCCCAGGTCGGTCCGTGCTGATGGTTTCGGCCGCAGCAGTGAGCGCCGTAATCGGCCGCACGGCCCTCTGTCCCAAGATCAAGCCCCCGCCGAAAGCCGCCAGACCCACCAGCGGCAAGACCATCAACAAACTAACTTCAAGATCGTGTTGGGTTTTTTCGATGGTTCCCAAGCGCGTCCCCAAATGCAGCACCAACCCACCCTGGCGGGACGTGCGCAGCCGGGCCGCCCGCCCCGCTATCAAAACCGTTTGCATCCTGCCCACCTCCCCTTTGAGGTCCAATCCGCGGAGGTTTCCCGAACGATGCAACACCCGACCGTCCGGGCTCTCCACTTCCAAATAGCGCAGCCGAAGGTTGGGAGGCAGCAGGCCCCTTACCACCCCCTTGGCCCCCGTCAAAATCGCCGCTTCGTTGTTGGCGAAAATCGCCAGCAGCGCCTTGGCGTCCGAAGCCAACTGCTGATCCAAATCTCGCAATTGTCGATGGCCTATCACCGGGAGCAGCACCGCCCCCGCCAAGGCCAGAGCCAACACCGCCAAGACCGCCGAAAGCAGGGCAAACTGGAGCTTCAAAGAACAAGGACGCATCATAGGCAAACCTCCGCTGTGACCCGTCCGGTTTCAAGGAGTTCGAGAGGTGAGGGGAAACGCCCCGCCCTTCTCCTGGCGATTGAATTCCCCCCCTAAAAAAGATGTGCCAAGGCGGGAAACCGAGTGCCCAGGTCAGGGAGCCGCGTCGCAGGGAGGAAATGTCATCGTATAACCGCAACCGCGCACCGTTTCGATGATGGGAGCACCCGGCCCATCCAGCTTCTTGCGCAAGCGCATGATGTAAATCTCCACGGTTCGGGTATCGTGTTCATGCGACCGCTCCCAGATGCGCTCACATAGTTCGTCTCGGGTAAAAACCCGTCCCGGGGCCTGCATGAAGATTGCTAACAATTCATATTCGCGCGGTGAAAGCGAGACGGTTTGCCCACCGTGAGTGACGCGGCGCCGCTGTGTATCCATCCGGATACTGCCGCCCTGCACCACGTGCTCGGCCGTGCCACCCTGACCTCTTCGCCCCATGCTGGTCACCCGGGCGAGTAGTTCCTCCATGGCAAAGGGTTTGGTCAAATAATCATCCGCCCCCGCATTGAGGCCAGCGACGCGATCGCCAATTTCGGAGCGTGCCGTGAGCAGCAACGTGACCGGCCGAGGCCGTAGGACGTGCGCCACCTTCAGGACTTCCAACCCGCTGCAACCAGGAAGGTTCACATCAAGCACGAGGGCTTCAAAGGATTCCACCTTCAAAGCCGCCAAAGCAGCGAATCCATCCTGGCGCCATTCCACGACGTGCCCCGCCGCCGTCAAAGCGCGGGCCACCTGCCCCGCCAAATCAGGCTCATCTTCGACAAGTAATAGTTTCATTGTGGCATGGATCCTAAACCACCAAGCCTCCGCAGGATACCGTTCTGTGGAAAAGGGCCCGGCCCGAAAACACCGCCTCCAAAAAAGACCTACCCATGCCAATCCCTATTCCGGAGCCAGCCAGACCCGAACGCGATAAAAGCTAGCGGCTGGACCTCCAGGAGCCGCAAAGAGAACACTCTGACCAAGTCCGAGCAGGTCCAAAAATCCATAACAAGTGGTCCACGAGTTGTTGCCACCCAATCCAGGCGAAGACTCCACCGCATAATGCCGCGCCAGGCCAACATAGCCTACCCCGCTGGCGGCGGCCGCATGAAAACTGAAGGACAGCGGCCCAACCGATGGCGTCACCGCCAAAGCAAGCGAACCATTGCGGGTCAGCGGAGGAGTGCCGTACACAAATTCCTGCTCATTGGTGAGTCCGTCGGCATCGGGATCTTGTCCCGCCCCTGAAATGAGGGGATCTTCTAACTGAGCCACGGTAAAGCGGCCCGCCGCCCAACTCGAAAAAGTGTCAAAGCCCTGGACCACGGCGGCTTCAGAATGCACCCAACCAGCCCCATTGCTGATGTTGACCCAATAACTGGCATTCGCTCCCAGCGCCGAAACAGTGAGGGAAGGACCGTCCGCGCCCAGCACGGCCTGGGAAGTATCTCCCGGGGCTCCGCAGTACCATTGATAAGCAAGCGACGTTCCCGAGGCCGCCACGCTCAGGGTGACCGGAAGGCCCATCGCCACGCGAAGCCCAACGGGCTGAGTCTGAATCGATGGCGGAACCGTCACCGTCACCACGGCCGTGTCCGAATTCACGCTACCAGCGATGTTGCGCACGAGCACCCAGAACCTAGCTGTCACCGCGAGCGCGGGCGTGGTGAAGGTCGGACCAGTCCCGCTAGCCAGGGGGGTCGAAAAATCCCCCGAATCCCCGGCATACCACTGATAGGAGGGTGAAGTGCCCGTCGCCCCCACAGTCAGCACCGCAGAGCCACCAGGGTTGACCTGGGCCGCCGCTGGCTGGCTAGTCAGCACCGGCGGATCAATCACCGTGACCGTGGCCGTCGCGGAGTTCACCGACCCACCGGTGTTGGCAACTCGAACCCAATAGCTGCCAGACACGGTCAGCGCGGGTGTAGTAAAACTAGCCGCAGTGGCTCCGGCAATGGGATTCGCCACATTCCCAGATAAACCCTGATACCATTGAAAGGAAGCTGCTCCACTAGCACCGACGCTGAGGACCGCAGCCTCACCGGCACTGATAGAGATAGCCGAAGGCTGGGTCGAGATCACCGGAGGCGTCACCCCACCCGAAACGATAATCGTAAAGGTCGCCGACTTCGATCCTCCGGTATAGCCGGCTTTTTCGTATGCCGTAATCGTCACCGGAAAATTTCCATTTTGACGGGGAATGCCCGTGACGCTGTCGGTGTTGCTGTTGGTCGCATTGTTATGAACCAAACCGGTCGGCAAGGTTCCCGCCAATTTCCAACTCTTCGCCGTTGAAGGAGCCCCGGTCACCTGAACGATGAAGTTCAGCCCACTGCCGTTGGTGGCGGCCACCGTGGCCGAACCTAACGTCGGTGCAATTTGCTTCACCACCGTAGCGCCGGAAACGCAGTCAAAAGCACCCAGGCCCGACACCAGCGACACGGTCCATTTGGCCACCTGACTAAACCCGGAAACGCCCAGGGTCCGCGCCTCGTGGGCAATCACTTGCGCCACGGGCGTCCGTTGACAAATAAACACAAGTGGCCCAAAACGACCGAAAAGTCGCCGAGCTTTTACGTGGACCGTTAGTTTGGGTTTCATGGGCTGTTTCTGGGTTGGTAGGGTAGGATTCCTTTTAGTTGCAGCCGCAGCCACCGCCGCCCACGCCGCCGCCGCCGAAGCCTGCTTCGCGCGAGAAATAAGCGTGTTCCGTCATGGCGGTTTGCAGCGGATCCAGGCTTTCTGCCATGACGTGCCGAGCTAGATGGCCCCGATCAAAGGGCTTCACCCGGACCAGCGACTCGGCACAACTGCTGAGGGACACCACCGCGAAGAGGGCGAAAAGAGAAGAAGTAGGATGTTTCATGGGAATGGAAGCGATCGATTTAACGGGTTTCGGCCAAGAGCGTCTCTATTTCGGAGGTGTATTCCTTTTCCGTTTTCGCTCCTTTAAAGCCAGTGTGGACATAGCGAACCATCCCTTTGCGGTCGATCAGATAGCTCGTCGGCATAGTGGTCGGGCTAAACGTGCCCACCGCGAGATGGGCCGCGTCATGCACCAAAGGAAAACTGGCTTTCATGGCCGTGGAGAATTTCGCAAAATCGGCGGCGTCATCATCCACTCCAATGCCGATAATCACCAAGCCCTTGGCGGCGTATTGTTGTTGCAGCTTGTTGAGCGCAGGAAATGAGGCCTTACATGGCACACACCAGGACGCCCAAAAGTCTACCAGCACCACTTTCCCAGCCGTGTCGGGCAACTTCGCTCCCGCCAAGAGCGGGGCTAATTTGGGGAGAGCCTGTCCGGCCTTGAGGGCCTCGCCCGCCGTGAGAAGGGGAGTAGCCCCGGCGAGCAGCAAGAGGAATGATAGGATTTTTTTCATGGTTTTAAGTAAAAATGACGCAGCGCAAGCCCGGCTCAAATCCCTTTGACGAGCCAATCGCCAAAATCGCGGCTGCCGTCGATGCCTTGATCCGATTGCGTGCAGACAGAAACGCCCGGACTGCGCGATGCTAGCTTGAGACCGTGTTGCGTGCCCAACACGAAAACGGCAGTGCTGTAAATGCCAGCTTCCAGGCAAGTCGGAGCGACCACCGTCACCGCCTTCATCCCATTGCGGACCGGCCATCCGGTGCGGGGATCCAGGATATGCCCATAGCTCACGCCGCCATGGGTAAATTGCCGCGCATAATTGCCTGAGGAGGAAACCGCGCGCTCCGTAACCGCTAGTCCAGCCCAGCATTGCCCAGGATGATTTCCATCCTCGACCCCCACATGCCAAAAGGCCTGCTTTCCATTTCCCCCCATCGCAAAGACATCCCGGCCCAGATCGACGAGCACATCTTTAAGTCCCGCGTTCCGCGCCATCCGCGCCAGGGCATCCACGGCCAATTCCTTGCCAAAGCCTCCGAAATCCAATCCCATCCCTGGCTCTGGCAAGAAAATCCCGCCAGGTCGCCGCTCCACACTCCGCCAACCCACCAAAGCTAATGCTTTTTGCACCGCCGCCTTCTCCGGCAGATGCGTCGGAACGACCTTCCAATCCCACAAGCCCAAGAGGGGCAACATCGTGGGATCCAAAATACCGTCCGTCAGACAAAAAAGTCCTTCCGCCACGTCCAACATCTGGTCCGTCTCTGCGTCCGTCTCCACCCAGCGCCGTCCCGCATTCGCATTGATCTGCGAGATCATGGAATCCGGACGAAAGCGGGAGAATTTAGCTTCAAACTTTCCCACCCAATCCAAGGCCTCCGCCGCAAATTGAAGCGCGGTGCGGTCTTCCCACTCCCGAAATTTTATCTGGCAATCAGTCCCCAAAGCACGGAACTGCAAATGACGCATTCCCAACGCATCGGGTGGCAGGACGTTCTCGGCGATCACGGGAAGGATTCTTAGTTATAGACGAAATCAAAACTTCAGGTGCAGCCCCACCGTTAACATATTGGCGCTGGGGTAGGATCCGCTCGGCGAGGTGTCTTCACCCACTCCCTTCATGGTGTAGCGCTCGTAGGTCGCCGATAGGGTGAGATTTTCGGACAATTTCCCCACAATCCGCAACCCAATGCTATTGGTATCAAAAGATGACAAACGGTAGTCGGCCGAATAATTCGGCCCGCTGCCGTCGGGATCATCCGCCGGGGTGGCGACGTTCACCTTGTTCAAGTCATTCACAAAAAAGTCTGCGGCATTCTGATGATAATACCGCACGAAGGGAACGATCTCTAAATGCTCGCCTACTTCCTGCCTCCATTCGAGCTGGACCATTTCCGAGGAAATGCCGTAGTCATCATGGGTGTAGCGCAAGGCGGCTTCCAGCGCGGCTTTTTCTGCGGCAAAATAATGCTTTCCGCCGATTTGCAGCACCTGGCGAAAACGGCTGTCGGGGCGATTTTCCCGGTAAATGTTGGTCACCGGAACATCGATCCCAGGAATCAGCAGAAAGGTGCCATCCCCCGCATCAATCGAGGTGTCGGGGGTGCGGAACACTTCGTCGCGCTGCACCACTTTATAGGGATCATTCATATATCCCTTGCTGAAGCCCAGGGTGAGCGACCCCGATATCTCGGTGTCTTTATCGAGCAGTTGGCTGATCCCCGTGAAAAAATCATAACTCTCTTTGCCTCGATCTCCCAAAGCGGGCACGGTCACGGTGTCGTCCAGAATATTGACACCTAGGGTTAGGGTCGTATTTTTCTGATTGAGCTCAATGGCATCGCTCAACGCATACCCATTGGAGAAGTAGTCGTTTTCATTGCTCTGCGAAAGTTCCAGCTCTAGCCGATGATTGCCAAGCTGCTGCGACAAGGCCCCCAAAATCCCCGTGCGAACGTCTTCCACGTTGGCCACATAGGGCTGAGTGCCACCCGGTAAGGCTCCCGTAGGAGACGCCCCCGAGATGGCATCGTTCAAATACTGCATCCGAAAACTGGTCCCTTCCAAGAGGTTCCACTTGCCGCGCACGTAGTGCGACTCCACCCGAATGCGATCGTCATCCTCCTGATACACCTGATACCCATAATCATACTCTTGGGGGATCCCGCCAGCTTTGGCGTGCGTGGCTGGACAAAGCATACCAACAAAAAGGAGAGGATGACGAAGTTTCACAGCGAGGCAAATGGAGGTAATTGTTATAAACAGAAGGTCCTCGGCGGCCGCACGGTTTAGAGGCTTGCCAGGAGGAGGGGGATGGGATCCTTAGACTCTTATCAACTTTTTGCTCAGGCGTAAACCTTTCTAAGGTAACAAAACAGTAGGAATCCTGTCGTGCCGATCCCAGATGAACCAGGAATGTATTTTCACATCTTAAAAGTGCCAGCTGAGGCCGGCGCGCAGGTAGACGCCGAGAGGATCCCAGGGCGAAACCGGATCCGTTCCCAGAGCCAGCTTTGCTTCGATGGTGCCGCCCACAGCGAAGCTGTATTCCAACTCCATAAATAAACAAGAATCGTCCTGCGGGATTTCATTTCCCGCGACCCATAGCCCGAGGGAGAGGGCGTCATCCTTTTGCGACGGGTCATGGCAGAGCCAAGTAACCCAAAGGGACAGTTGAGGGTAGCCGCTGCGGTTGCCCTGATCCGGAGCCGTGGCCAAAACGCCGCCGACCTCACCGCCCACCCACCACTGACTCGTAAGACCCCAGGCGGCACCGAGCGATGGCGCGAGGTCCCAGCCCTGGCTGGCCAGTAGGGAATGTGGCTCTATTGATAGGATGGCATTGACATACTTCCGTTGGTCATTATTCCGGTAAAGGGCTTGGCCCAGCTCCAGCGCCACGTAGCCATCCTCCGGCAAGTTGACCTTAGGGTCGAGTTCCCCGAAAAAATCCCCCGAGAGGCTGACCCAACGCTGCGGGCTACCCCATTCCACCTCAAAACCGGCCCGCATGACACTGGTGCGGGCCCGAGATTGGTCGTAATCAAGCTCGATCTGTCCGGACCAACCAGCCTCCGGATGGCGCGCGCGCCGTTCATCGCGCGCCGTGGCCGTGAGGGCCGTGCCGCAGGCCATCCATACCATGAAGCGGAGCAACCGGGAGGACCCCGCAAGGAGTCGGCACCGGGTGCGGAAACCTAAACCCAGGGGGAAGACCCCAACAGAAGCAGCTGCGGGCTGCTTGCCGCGCGACGATAGGGTACGGAAGGCTTTCATGGGTTTCTAAAACATAGCAGGGTACGACGCCAAGCCTGGCGAGAAAACCAGGCAACCTGCCCGGAGCCACGCGGCTCAACCCACCCCACCGCGCCAGCAGCAGCGCAGGACTTTGCGCACGAGCGATCTTCCCCAGCGAGGAGACAACTTGAGGTTGGTTTCATCTACTAGCCATGAATGGAACCCCGCTCACCCTCGGCTGGAATGGGGATCCGCCTCGGCCGCTCCATCGTCAGGCAACAGGAAATTGCGGAAGCCCCGGCTTTCATAACGCTTTCCCTGATGCCAGACGCAACCCTCCGCTTCCGGGGTTCGGTCCAATAACGCCACCGCCTCCCGACCCCCGAGCACCATGGCGGTGGTGGCGAGCATCCCGGCGATGCTGCAACGCGCCGCAATCACTGAACAGGCGCGGGTGCCGTGCGACACGGGATAGCCGCTGCGGCAATCGATGATGTGCCCGTAGCATTGACCGCCAAACTCAAAGCGGCGCCGGTAATCACCCGAAGTGGCCACGGCAGAGCCACCGGGCAACGCGATCTCGCAAAAAAGGCGCTGACGGTCCTGCGGGTCCTCCAGTCCAACGTCCCAGCCCCCCCCTTCGGGAGCTTCCCCCCTCACCGCGAGATCACCTCCCAAATCAACCATCAGCCGGGTCAGGCCAAACCGCGCCGCTAAGCCCGCGACCCAATCGACCGCAAATTCCTTGCCCACGCCGCCAAGATCCAATGCCATTCCCGCAAGCGGAAGTCGCACCGCGCCGCTTTTGCGCTCAACTTTAGGCCATCCCACGCGCGTCACGACTGCCGCCACCTCCGCAGCGGACGGCAAGGCCGCATGGGATTCCCGCCAATCCCACAGCCGACTCAACGGAAGGGAGGTCGCCTCGAAAAGCCCCCGACTAGCAAAGTGGTGGTGGTCACATAAATCGAGCAATACTTCTAGTTCCGCATTGGTTTCCGTCCACGCTCCCCCTGCCCGCGCATTGATGAGCGACAACAGACTATCCGGCAGGTAGCGAGACCAACGGGCCTCAAAGCCGGCCAGCCAAGCCAACACCGCCCGCGCATAGGCGGTGGCCCCAGCGGCCGAGTCCGCCGCATAGAAAAGGCGACACTGAGAACCAAGGCTAGTAAAGTCGATCTGCCAAAACCCATCCCCCTCGTCCGTAGGCGATACCCCCTTAAAACGCTCGCGAAGCCGCCGCTCCCCATCGGTCATCGTTTTTAAATAAGCTAGCATGGCCTAACAACTAACAGCACCGCGTTCGCAAACTTCATCCAGCACGCCAGGAACATCGATAGAACCTGGCGTACTCGACAAACCGATCAACAAGGCCCCCCGTCAAAAGGGTAAGCCGCGCCAAGACCTTAAATTAGGAGGCGTGGGTCACGACCTTTTTGGCTGGCTTCTTAGCCTTCTTTTTAGCCTTCTTTTTCTTTTTGGCCATTTCCTGGACCCCCGCGGGCTCGTCGTCCGGTCCGGAGCCGGCAACCGCCGCGACCCGTTGCTCTTCCCATTGGCGATCCAATCCCAAAAAGGAGACCTCGGGTGACGCATTCTGCGGCACCATCTCCGCCGAGGCCGGCCCGACGATGAGGCAACTCAAAGACAAACAAAGCAACGAGGCAAAACGTGCGTTCATAAGGGCGGGTAGATGAGGGTGACGGCGAGCGGGAGGGATCATTTAGCAGTTTTACACCAAACCCCATGAGACAATGATTAAATGATCAAAACTAAATGGTATTTCCAATTTTCCCTTCAGGGGTCCCGACGGGGCTATTGATTCGCACTTAGAAAAATATTCGGCCGTACTGAGATACTTGCCGGCCTGGGGGCGGCGCCTCGCCCCGGGAGCGCCACGCCCCAGCTTGGCCTGTTGCCTTATGGCCGCGCCGCGCTAGGGCTCGGCGTTCCCGGGTGGGGGCGCCGTTGCTGCGCAGGGGGGCGGCGCGGCGCTTTCGGTAGATTCAGGTCGTTTGGCGGAGGACTTTCTTGAGATTGGCCGCCGAGGCTCGGCTGATCACGAGGGCGGCCTTGCCGTCCCGAAAATACACCATGGTCTCTTCGCGGGAGCGCCATTCCGTCGAGCTGATCTGCTCAGTGGCAACCATGAGGGAGCGTCCCAGTCGGCTAAATTGTGCGGCTGGCAACATCTCTTCCCACTCACTGATTTTGCGCCGGAGGAGGATTCCCACGGAGGCCTTGCGGAGATACACTTTCGTGTAGTTCTGCATGCTCTCAATCCAGAGGATTTGATTGATATCGATCAGCTGAGTGAAACCAGTGTTCGGGGTCGGCAGTATGACTTTTTTGGCCCCTGCATCCTCCTTGGTGCGAGTGACCGCCCCGCTTCCTTCTAGCGCTGCGCCGTCCTCAGCATCGGGCTCCTCGCGTTCGCCGGGCGCGGTGCGGGAGGTGAGGCGCTGCACCGTGGCTTGGAGGCGCTCGGCGCAGATGGGTTTGACGAGGTAATCGATGGCTCCGACATCGAAAGCTTTGCGGGCGTAGTTTTCCGATGCCGTGACAAAGACGACGTTCACGGCGCTGCTGAGGTGGGGGAGCAGCTCCAAGCCGTGGCCGCTTGGCATTTCCATGTCGAGAAAAACCACATCCGGATGGGGAACTGCTTGGAGCAGAAGCGTCGCTTCCGTGGCGCTGTTGACGGCTCCGATCACGTGGATTTGGGGATGAGCCGCTAACAACTTAAGCATGCCCTGATTCGCAGTGGGTTCATCATCGACGAGCAAGGCGGTGAGGGTTTTTCCCATGGTCAAGAAGGGGCGAGGGTTAGAGTAGCCGGCATCTGGATGTGGACGCGCACCCAGCCGTCGGTTTTTTCGATGTCGAGTCTGGCATCCTGGCCCGAGAGCAATTCCAGTCGTTTGCGCAAGCTGCGAATGCCGGTGCCAGTGGAAGTGAACGCGGAGCGGCCAGGTTCGACCCAGGAACCGCTATTGGCCACGGTGATTTTGAGGAGGCCCTTATCGACCCGCGTGCTCACGGCGATGCGCAATGGCGCGGGAGAGGTTTGGGCGCCGTAGTTAAAGGCGTTTTCCAAAAGCGGCTGGATCATCATCGGCGGCACCAACATGGCATGCGACGCGGTGTCGCAGTTAATGCTGCATTGCATCTGTTCACCAAAGCGCAAGGCTTGCACGGTGAGATATGACTCCAGCGCGTCCAGTTCGCGCGAGAGTGGCTCCAGCGAACGACAAGGCGTCAACGAAAAACGCAGGTAGATCGCTAGATGCTGCACCATGTCTGTTACCACGGGATTGTCGTTGTGGGCATTGATCGCGTTAAGCGCATTGAAGAGAAAATGCGGATTCATTTGCGCTTGTAAGAGTTTTAACTCATTGTCCTTGGCCGCCGTTTCCGCCGCCGCCGCTCTCAGTTCGATCTGGTGCAAATTTTCCCGCGACTCAAAAGTGAAATATAAAGCGTTCCAGAACAACAAAAACAAAAACCGGGCCGCCGGCATACCGCGCAGTTGCGGGGCGTTTTTAAAATCTGGCAGCATTTCAAGGTCGATCAAAACCTGAAATAGCCGCAGGCAAATCACCGTCACGATCAACGTAAAAATTACCGCTAAGATATACTTTTTCAACAAACGTTTCCGCAGCATAAACGGCTTCCCATAGATGTAAGCGAGTACCAAACAAATGAGAAATCCAGCTAGGTTTCGGTGTAATATAATCCAAAGATTATCCGGCGACGGGGAAAAGTTCGTCACCAGGATAAACTGAAATAGCCCGGTGGCCATCCAAAACGCCACTTGAAACAACCAGAAAAGCCTTCCTCGAAACGGCGAACGTTGGCTGGGCAGAGCGGAATTCATGGCAGAGGCGGCAATGCAGCCGCGTGGCTTAATCAGGGTGCAATCCTGCGGCGCCAAAGGCCACCCCTTAAGAGCTCAGGAGGCGCAGGCAAGGGCTATTTTTAGGCG
>CALQKQ020000021.1 GCA_943331195.2 Akkermansia muciniphila
GCCGCTAACCCCACCCTAGCCGCCGAACTCGACGCCGCCCGCCACGGCCACCTCACCGCCGAAGCCCTCCTCCAAGCCATCCCCGCATACCCCCTCGAAGGCAAATCCGCCACCCGCAACTGCGGCGGCGAAATCCTCAACCACCTCGCCGACGCCGTCCCCCACCTCATCACCGGCTCCGCCGACCTCTTCGGCTCTACCAAAAATTACCTCAAAAACGGCGGCGACTTCAGCGCCGCCAACCCCACCGGCCGCAACATCTGGTTCGGCATCCGCGAACACGCCATGGGCGCCATCTGCAACGGCATCGCCTACGACGGCCTCTTCCTCCCCAGCGGCGCCACCTTCCTCGTCTTCGCCGACTATTGCCGCCCTAGCATCCGCCTCGCCGCCCTCGCCAAGCTCCCCGTCACCTACATCTTCACCCACGACTCCGTCGGCGTCGGCGAAGACGGACCCACCCACCAACCCGTCGAAACGGTTAGCGGCCTCCGCGTCATCCCCAACCTCGACGTCTTCCGCCCCGCCGACGTCGAAGAAACCGCCGCCGCCTTCGCCGCCGCCTTCAGCCGCCCCGACGGCCCCACCCTCCTCGCCCTCAGCCGCCAGGACCTCCCCATCCTCGGCTTCGCCTCCGCCGCCGCCCGCCGCCAAGGCACCCTCAAAGGCGGCTACATCCTCCTCCAAGAAACCGCCCCCCTCGAAGCCATCGTCATCAGCACCGGCTCCGAAATCCAATGGGCCCTCGAAGGCGCCAAAGGACACCCCGGCGTCCGCGTCGTCTCCCTCCCCTGCTTCGAACGCTTCGACCGCCAAGACCCCGCCTACCGCGAATCCGTCCTCCCCGCCGCCTGCACCAAGCGCGTCGCCATCGAAGCCGGCGTCTCCGGCCTCTGGTGGAAATACGTCGGCTCACACGGCCACATCATCGCCATCGACCGCTTCGGCATCAGCGCCCCCGGCCACCTCGTCTTTGCCGAACTCGGCATCACCAGCGCCGCCGTCGCCCAAGCCCTCGCCTAACTAGACCCCCCACTCCACTCCCCCCAGGGCCGCCTCCCTGCCGCACCCCGCAGCAGCAGGCGGCCCTTACGATTTCGCCCCATTTCCGATGGGCATTTGCCAAATCGAAAAACCGTGCGATAGGTCCCGCCCTTTGCTTTCCGGCCTGTCGCTGCGTGGTTCTCCTTTCTGCCGTCGGACGCGAAATCTCCCCATATCGTCCCGTCATGAACACTCGCATCCGCAACATCGCTATCATCGCCCACGTCGACCACGGAAAAACCACCCTAGTGGACAAACTGCTGCGCGCCGGCGGTGCCTTCCGTGATAACCAAGTCGTCGCCGAACGCTCCATGGACAGCATGGACCTCGAAAAAGAAAAAGGCATCACCATCCGCTCCAAAAACACTTCCGTCCATTGGGGCGACCGCATCATCAATATCGTCGACACCCCAGGCCACGCCGACTTCGGCGCCGAAGTCGAACGCGTCATGAAAATGGTCGACGGCGTCCTCCTCGTCGTCGACGCCTACGACGGCCCCCAAGCCCAAACCCGCTTCGTCCTCCGCAAAGCCCTCCAGGAAAATCTCAAGGTCATCCTCGTCATCAACAAAATCGACCGGCCCCACTCCGAGCCCGCCGCCATGCACGATAAGGTCTTAGAGCTCCTCATCGAACTCGACGCCAACGACGACCAATTCAACGCCCCCACTTTCTACGGCTCCGCCCGCGACGGCTTCTTCAAGGCCAACCTCGCCGACGAAAACGTCGACATGATCCCCCTCCTCCAAGGCATCTGGGATCACATCCCCGCCCCCGACGTCGATCCCGACGGTCCCTTCCGCATGCTGGCTTCCAATATCGCCTGGGACGACTACGTCGGCCGCGTCGCCATGGGCAAGGTCCTCAGCGGTAAAATCAGCAAGGGCGACCCCGTCTTCCTCTACCGCAAAGACGGCTCTAAAGTCCGCGCCAAAGTCAGCCGCATTTTCGAATACGCCGCCCTCCAAACCTCCTTCGCCGAAGAAGCCGTCGCCGGCAACATCGTCGGCATCGCCGGCTTCGAAGACGTCGACATCGGCGAAACCCTCTCCTCTAACGAAGAAGACGTCGCCATTCCCTTCGTCGACATCGACCCTCCCACCGTCAGCATGGAGTTCAGCGTCAACGACAGCCCCGGCGCCGGCAAAGAAGGCAAATACGTCACCAGCCGCCAAATCCGCGACCGCCTCATGAAGGAGATGAAATCCAACATCTCCATCTTCGTCACCGACGGCGAACTCTCCGGCGTCTTCAACGTCAGCGCCCGCG
The DNA here is from genome assembly GCA_943331195.2 of Akkermansia muciniphila. Lineage (GTDB taxonomy): Bacteria > Verrucomicrobiota > Verrucomicrobiia > Verrucomicrobiales > V1-33 > CAIZWU01. Next base: position 2,314 of record CALQKQ020000021.1, read on the forward strand.
GCGCCATGCAAATCGCCGTCCTCGTCGAACAAATGCGCCGCGAAGGCTTCGAACTCCTCGTCAGCCGCCCTAACGTCATCACCAAGAAAGACGAAAACGGCACCACCTGCGAACCCTTCGAGACCCTCTACATCGAAGTCCCCGAAGAATACGTCAACGGCGTGCTCAAGCGCATCAACGACCGCCGCGGCGTCCTCGTCAACATGACCGCTCACAAAACCAGCAGCTTCATCGAGGCCGAAATCAGCACCCGCGGCCTCATCGGCTTCGAATACGACCTCATGAACCTCACCAGCGGCCACGGCGTCATGAGCCACCTCTTCAAACACTACGCCCCTTGGGCCGGCAGCATCGTCACCCGCACCAGCGGCACCTTGGTCAGCATGGAAACCGGCGAAGCCACTCCCTACAGCCTCGACGTCGTGCAAACCCGCGGCAAACTCTTCGTCGGCCCCGGCGACATCGTCTACGCCGGCATGCTCGTGGGCGAAAACCCCCGCGCCGATGACCTCCCCGTCAATCCCTGCAAAGCCAAGCAACTCACCAACTTCCGCACCACCGGTGCCGATAAAACCACCGGCCTAACCCCACCGATCCGCTTCAGCTTGGAGCGCGCCATCGAGTACATCCAAGCCGACGAACTCGTCGAAGCCACTCCCAAAAATATCCGCCTGCGCAAACGCATCCTCGACTCCGGGGAACGCCGCCGCGTCCAAAAACGCGAAGACGCCCTCAGCTCCTAAGCACTCGGGGAACGCCCCGCTTCCCCTCCCCCCCAGGGGCGCTCCCCGCGCCGCTGGGGGTTTTTTATGCCCCCGCAGCTTTCCCCCTAGCCAAGCGCGCCCGCAACTTGTCCGCCAAGCTAGGATTAGTCTCCAACTCCTCCGTCAACAGCGTTAGCACCTCCAGAGTCTGCGAGGAAATGTGGTGCTCCATCCCCTCCACGTCCTGGTAGATCGTCGCCTCATCAATGCCAAAGCCCCGCAGCAGCCGCGTCAAAATCTCGTGCCGCTCAATCACGTGGCACGCAATCGCCCGCCCCTTGTCCGTCAAAATCAGCCCGCGGTATTTCTCGTACACCACAAACCCCTCCGCCCCCATCCGCTGGATCATCGCCGACACACTCGCCTGCGAAACCCCCAGGTGCGCCGCAATGTCCACCGCCCGCGCATACCCCTTGGCCTCAATGAGCTGGTGGATCTGCTCCAGGTAATCTTGGACGGCGGTGGTCGTTTGCGGCGGAAGAGGCACTTCCCCCAATCTAGCCGGAGCCCGCCGCCGCCTCAATCCCAAAGAACTTAGCCAGGGCTAAGATTATGAATTGCCATGAACTCAAGGCCCCTTATGTTACCCCCTGTGACCGCCTCCCTGATCCCCCTCCTCAGGACTGCGGGCGGCGCGCCCGCCGCCCTCCTCGCCGCACTCAGCCTTCTCCTCCTCGCCGCCTGCGGCAATCAGCCCCCCCCGGCCCGCTCCGCCAAACCCCGCGTCCTCACCAGCTTCACCATCCTCGCCGACATGGCCCGCGAGGTCGCCGGCGACGCCGCCGAAGTCAGCTCCCTCACGAAACCGGGAGCGGAAATTCACGGCTACGAACCCACCCCCAAGGACCTCGTCAAAGCCCAACAGGCCGACCTCGTCCTCTGGAACGGCCTCCACCTCGAAGCCTGGTTCGCCCGCTTTTTCCAACAAGTCCAAGGCGTCCGCTCCGCCGTGCTCAGCGAGGGCATCGCCCCCATCGACATCCTCAGCGGCCCCGCCCGCGGCAAGCCCAATCCCCACGCCTGGATGTCCCCAGCCCATGCCCTCACTTACGTCGAAAATATCCGCCGCGCCCTCGCCGAAATCGATCCCGCCCACGCCCCCACCTACGCCGCCAACGCCGCCGCCTACGCCGCCAAAATCGCCGCGCTCGATACCGCCCTGCGCCAAAAATTAGCCACCCTCCCCGCCACGCAGCGCTGCCTCGTCACCAGCGAAGGTGCCTTCGCCTACCTCTGCCAACACTATCAACTGCAAGCCCTCTTCCTCTGGCCTATCAATGCCGACGCCCAGGGCACTCCCCAACAAGTCCGCGCCGTCATCGACGCCGTTCGCGCCCAACAAGTCCCCGTCGTCTTTTCCGAAAGCACCATCAGCCCAGAACCCATCAAGCAGGTCGCCCGCGAAACCGGCGCCCGCTACGGCGGCCTCCTCTACGTCGACTCCCTCACCGACAGCTCCGGCCCCGCGCCCACCTACCTGAAGCTGCTCGAACACAACGCCGCCACCATCCTCCAAGGATTCGCCCTCCCCCCATGACGGCCCCCCCCACCGCCCCGCCCCTCACCCTCGACGTGCAACACCTCGCGGTGCGCTACGCCAACGGCCACCAGGCCCTCCAGGACGCCTCCCTCTCCCTCCAGGGAGGCACCATTTGCGCCCTCGCCGGCACCAATGGCAGCGGCAAATCCACCCTCTTTAAAGCCATCTTAGGCTTTGTCCGACCCCAATCCGGCACCGTCGCCATCAACCACCTCCCCGTCGCCGCCGCCCTCCGCCAACAACTCGTTGCCTACGTCCCCCAAGCCGAGGAGGTCGATTGGCAATTTCCCGTCAGCGTCGCCGACGTCGTCATGATGGGCCGCTACGGTGCCATGAATACCTTCCGCCAACCCCGCGCCGCCGACCGCGCCGCCGTTGACCTCAGCCTGCGCCGCCTCGGCCTCGAATCCTACCGCCACCGCCAAATCGGCGAACTCAGCGGCGGACAAAAAAAACGCGTCTTCCTCGCCCGCGCCCTCGCCCAAGGCAGCCGCCTCCTCCTCCTCGACGAACCCTTCACAGGGGTCGACCTCCAAACCGAGGAAGCCATCATCGACCTCCTCCGTGAACTCCGCGCCGCAGGCGCCATCGTCCTCGTCTCCACCCACAACCTCGGCAGCATCCCCCACTTTTGCGACCAAGTCGCCCTCATCAAAGGCACCGTCCTCGCCTGCGGCCCCACCGCCACCACCTTCACCGAAACCAACCTCCAAGCCACCTTCGGTGCCGCCCTCCGCCAGTCCCACAGCGGCCCCTCCCCCCTACACTGGCTAAGCGACGACGAACGCCCCGCCGCCTTCCTCCAAAACGGAACCCTCGCCTACCCCACCCCCAGCGAGCCGCCCCCGCCCACCGCACCTCCCGTAGCGCCCCCTCCACTCATTTGATCAATTTCTCAATCAACCTGAGCTCCCCAGGCCGGAGCGGTGCCTTCGCCACGCGCAGGGCCACCTCCCTCGCTTCCTCCTTGCGCCCGTTGGCGTCCAGCACCGCAGCATAGACCGCCTGCCAACCCGGCCGCACCTTTTCCCACGGCACCTCATTGCGCTCCAGCAAAACCAGCGCCTCTCCAGGCCGATTCTCATGCAGGTGTGCCAAGGCCGCCGCGACCCGAAAAGCCAAAAACCAAGGCGTCTGCTTCTGCAGCCGCAGCACCGCAGGCACATCATCCGCGTCCGGATCCCCCTCCAAAAGCCGCAGATAAGCCAAGTCGGAGCGCGCCTGATCCGACTGCGGCCAAAGCTGCAGCACCCCCTCCAGCGCCTTCACCAAATCCAATGTCCGGTCCGCCAAAACATCCAAGCAGCGCACCATCCCCAAGCGGGCCCCCAGCCCCGCGCTGGGATCGTTCTTCCGCCCATTGTAAATCGATAACGCCGTCTCCGTATCCCCAGAGCGCTCCAAGTTCTCCGCCGCACTTAGCGCCTCTTGAGACGAGGCCTTGGCCACCGCTTGTTCCAACTCTACCCGCATCGCCGCCAGGGCATCCACGTTCGGCCGCGACTCTCGCTCAATGCGGTAGAGAAACAACCGCCGCAAGTGTTCCGGCAGCGGATCATCCGCAAACTGCAGCGCGGCCCTGGCCCGATCAAACTCCCGCAGCGCAAACAAAGCGTCGATCCGCGCCGTAAACCAGGGCACCTTCACCTGCTCCTCCGGACTGTTGAGACAGATGTCCAGCGCCTGCTTGGGCAGCCCATGCTCATTGAACCACCGCGCCGCTGCCAAGCGCTGCTCCAGCGAACTCGTCGCACTCTTCTCCACCAGCGCCCGCACCAAGGCCTCCTTCCGCTCCGGAAAAGCCGCCAACTCCACCGATACCGCCGCCAATTCATAACCCGCCGCCGCCGCCACATCCTGCTCCGCCTCCGCCAATTCCCGGAACGCCCCGCACAACAACTCCGCCCGAACCGGCGTCAACAACTGAATCCGCGACGGATGCAACAACAACCCCGCCAAAAGCCGCGTCGCCTCCGCCCGCAGCCGCGCTTCCGCCGTCGGACTATAGGCCACGCCCGAAAGCAGCCGCAGCGCCTCCGCCGCCGCCGACTCCGCCATCCCCGTGGCGCTCGCCGCGTTCATGATCATCCGCCCCAGCGCCACCTCCAAGCTCGCCACCTCCGCCGTGCCCGCCGCCTGCTGCAGCGCCAGCCGCAGCCGCGCCTCCCCCTCCCGGTTCAATCCCCGACTCACCATCCACAGCGCGCTCAGCCGCAATTGCACCAGCGAAAGCCCTTTCACATCCGCCTGCTCCCACTCCTTCAACACCTCCGGCAAAATCAACTCAGGATGCCCCCAATCCAACGCCAGACGACAAATCCGCTCCCGATCCGCCTCGTCCGAGGCCCCAATCTTCACCAGCTGCCGCAAGGCGTACACCGCCATAATGTCGCGCCGGGACTCGCAAAAATCCGCCATCGCCCGCATCACCACCGCCTCCCTCGGTGCCAAAATCGCCGCCTGATCCAGCAGCGCCGAGGCCTTCTCCGGAAGCCCGCCGGCCATGGCCTGGATCGCCTGGGCCGTCAAGGTCCGCGCCCGCCACGCCTTAAACCCCTGATAGTCCCGCCCCCCGCGCCACTTCCCATAAGCCCCCACCATCACTGCCATCACCAGCAGCAGCCGCCATCCCCGACTCCACTGCCTCGCCAAGCTAGGCCCCTCGGTGAACTCCCACCCCGCGTCGCCATCGTCCTCGCTGCCCTCCGCCCCAGGCTCCCGCGGCACCTCTGGCAAAAGCACCGGTGCCCCGGGCGCAATCGGCGCAAAGGCACCATCAAACGGAATCCGCTTGTTGAAAAACAGACCCCGGCGCGAGCGACCCCTCTCCGCTGCTCCCTCCTTCCTGCCCTCTACCCCAGGCTCCTCCTCAGGCACCAGCACCGGTGCCCCGGGCGCAATCGGCGCAAAGGCGTCTTCAAAAGGAAGGCGCTTTTTAAAGATCCAAGGAAACAAGCGAAACCTCGCCGCCCTCCGCCACTGCCTGCCCTCCGCGGCAGACTCCCCCTCCTGCTTTGCCGACTCCGCCTCCGGCACCAGCACCGGTGCCCCAGGCGCAATCGGAGCAAAGGAGTCATTAAAAGGAACGCGCTTTTTAAAGATCCCAGGAAACAAGCGAAACCTCGCCGCCCTCCGCCCCTGCCGGCCCTCCGCCGCAGGCTTCCCCTCCTGCTTTGCCGACTCCACCTCCGGCACCAGCACCGGTGCCCCGGGCGCAATGGGAGCAAAGGCGCCATCATAGGGAACGCGCTTTCTAAACATAATAGACAATGAGGAAATCTTCGCAGGGACCGAAAAAACTGACCAGCACAGATGCCACCCTTTCCGCCCCTCGGCCAGCGATTCCTTTCCCGGATTTCGTCGCCCCACCCCGCCCCACACAAAGCGGAGGGGGCAGGATCCCTCCTGCCCCCTCCTATCCTAAATAACCTAATAACACAGTGATCCAAAAACGACTCAGGCCGCCTTCTTCTTTTTGGCCGCCCCCGCCTTCGCCGGAGCCGCCGCTTTGAAAGTGCCCTTCAAGAAGGGCTCCCCATAGACGTTATCAAAAGACTTCAAAATCTTGAACTGGCCCGCCTTGGTGGTTTCCCCAATGTAGACGTTTTTGGTCAAGTGGTGATTCTTTTGCATCGTCACGGTTCCGCCCGGGCCCGCAAAGCTGATCTTGCCGGACTCTAGCACCTTGCGCACTTTGTCCACATCAAACGACTTCGCCTCCTCCACGGCCTTCTTCCACAGATAAACCCCATTGTAGGAAAGCACCATCGGAGAACAGGTCACCCGACCTTCCTTCTGAATGCCAGGAACCTCCGTCGTCTTCAGCCAACTCATGAAGTCGCCCATGAACTTGGTGTTCGCCGGGGATTCGATCGACTGAAAATACGTCCAGCATCCCAACTGCCCGACCAACTGTTCCGCAGGCAAGCCGCGGAATTCATCTTCGGAGATGGAGAACGAAACCACCGGACAGTCCTCCGCCGTCAAGCCCGCCGCCGCATACTCCTTGAAGAACGGCACATTGGTGTCCCCATTCAACGTCGAGATCACACAGGCGTCGCCGCTGGCGGCAAACTTCTTGATTTCAGACACAATCTGCTGGTAATCGGTGTGCCCAAACGGGGTGTATTTCCCCGCGCTGATCACCTTGCCCGTCTTATCCTTGCTCAGCCCACCGCCAATGTTGCTCACCGGCACCCCTTTGCTCAAGAGATACTCCAGCAACACTAAATTGGTCGTCTGCGGATAAACATAGTCGGATCCCAAGAGATAGAACTTCTTCTTTCCCTCTCCCAATAAGTAGTCAACCGCCGGCGTCGCCTGCTGCCCCACCGCTTCGGCGGTGTAGAAGATGTTCTTCGAAAGCTCTTCGCCTTCGTATTGCACCGGATAAAACAGCAGCCCGTTGTTCTTCTCATACACCGGCAACACCGACTTGCGGCTCACCGATGTCCAACAGCCAAACGTCACCGCCGTCTTATCCACTTCCAGCAACTGCTTCGCCTTCTCCGCAAACAGCGGCCAATTCGAGGCCCCATCCACCACCACCGGCTCAATCTGCTTGCCCATCACCCCACCCGCCTTGTTGATCTCGTCAAAGGTGAAAAGCAACACGTCGCGCAGCGAAGTCTCGCTGATCGCCATCGTGCCACTCAACGAGTGCAGCACCCCCACCTTGACCGTCTCCTCCGCTCGCAGCGGGGAGCTGAGCAGCGCCGCCGCGACCCCCAAGGTCGCGGCAGCCTGATAAAGATTTAATTTTAGCATGTTTTCAGAATATAATTGATTCGATAAATAAAGGTGTCAGCCAGTCTTAGAAGCTCAGCCCCAGCCCAATGCTGCCCGTCAGGAAATCTTCATCGACATTCGTCGGAAAGACGCTCCCCTCGGTGTGATAATAGGTCAGCCCAGCATTCAGCGCCCATTTCCCCGGAAGGAAAGCAATCGGCACCGATGCCGTGATCCCCGCCGAAGCGAAGGAAAAACCGCCATCGCCGCCGTGATAGCCTTCGGTGTCAGCCGCCACCTGGATCGGGAAGCTCAGCGAAACCGATCCCGCTTTGGTCCCAGGGGCAATCCCCAGCACCGTCACCAAACCAGTGTCAAACGGCTCCGCGCCGTCCACCCGCCCGTGCAACATCAAGCTAGGATTGATCAGGCCATCCGCATAGGCAATCTTGAAGTCGACAATGCGCTCCGATTGCGAAGCATACATCCACTCCTGATACATCAAAGTGAAGGACCAGGCGCCCGTGCTGTAGCCCAAGCCAGTCCAGACATCCACTTCCTGCACCGCGTCCCCAATGTTGGAATCGGCGTTGCTATTCACATCCCACCACGTCCCCAACAAAGCCTTGAAACCGCCGCCCAAGTCAAAGGCCAGCTCAATGCTAGGGTTAAAGGTGCCCTTGTCGCCGAAGTCGGTTCCGGCGTTCCAAATGTCCTGCCCATAGGAAATGAAGTGGGTGTTATAGTTGAGGTTCAAGGTGCCAGTCACCACGGGCGCAGGCGCGGTCGGCGCCGGCGCCACCATCTTGCCAGTGGGAGTAGTCGTGGTGCCAGCAGTGGCGGCAATGCTGCCCAGGGCAAGGGCGGCCAGGCTGGAAACGGCGGTGAACTTGGGGTGCTTCATGGTTAGTTTTAGTAGTTGTTATTGCAATGAAGAGGCAGAGCATCCGCCTCCCTGCCCTTCTTTTAGCAACCCCCGTTCCAGATATGCCCTAATTTGCCACTATGAACCGGTTTCACCGACAGCCCAGCCCGATGAACAAAATCACTTTTGCATAAGCGCCCTTGGCTTCCCCCATGAAATAAACGGACCGAAAAGCCACCCTATCGCTAATCACATGAGCCTCGAACATCCCCAGCGCCACCGCGTCGCTGCCACTTTAGCCCCTTCCCTCAGAAAGAAAGCTCGCCTGCCTGGCCCCACCTCTCCCAACGCCCTTCCCCTCAACCCTCCCCCTCCACAAAAAATGCCGGAGCAACCCTAAGGCTGCTCCGGCATGCGCCGACCCTCTCTGAGGGACGAATCTCAGTGCTCGTATCCACCTTCGCCGTGCTCGGCGAGGTCCAATCCGCTGTCCTCAATGTCCTGACTGACCCGCAGCCCAATGGTGAACTTGAGAAGATAGGCAATCGCCGCCGTCGCCACCACGCTCCACACAATGGTGATCCCCACCACCTTGAGCTGTTCCATCAACAGCCCTTCCTTGAGTCCAGCCACCACCGCGTTCGCCTTCTCGTCCGCCAAAACCCCCGTGAGGATGGCCCCCAAGGTGCCGCCCACACCGTGAATCCCAAAGGTGTCCAAGGCATCATCGTAGCCCAGCGCCTTCTTGAGGAAGGAAACCGCAAAGTAAGGCACCACCGCCGCCACCACCCCAATGATCACCGCCGAATTCAAGGTCACAAACCCAGCCCCAGGAGTGATCACCACCAAGCCAGCCACGATCCCCGAGCAGAAACCCAGCACGCTAGGCTTGCCCCGGGTGATCCATTCAATCCCCGCCCACACAAAGCCAGCCACCGCCGCCGCCAACGTCGTCGTCCCAAAGGCAATCGAAGCAATCGCGTCCGCCCCCAGCGCCGAGCCAGCATTGAACCCATACCAGCCAACATAAAGCATGCCCGTTCCCACCATGCAAAGCACCATGCTGTGCGGGGCCATCGGCTCTTTGCCAAAACCCTTCCGCTTCCCCAGAATGATGCAAAGTACCAGCGCACTCCACCCCGAGGTCATGTGCACCACCGTGCCACCAGCGAAGTCAATCGCCTTGATCCCCGCCGCCGGATTCAACGGACCGCACATATAACCAGTCGTGCTCCACACCATGTGCGCGAAGGGAAAGTAAACCAAGAACATCCACAGCGCCACAAAGGCCAACACCGATATGAACTTCATCCGCTCCGCAATGGCCCCCAGGATCAGCGCCGGAGTGATGATCGCAAAGGTCAGCTGGAACATGCACCACATCACATCCGAAATCCAGTGGTACCCCGCCCCCACATTGCCCGCCTCAACCCCCTTCAAAAAAGCAAAACTGAAGTCGCCAATGAACGCATTGCCCGTCCCAAACGACAGACTATAACCGCAGGCCCACCAGAGAATCGTGACCAATCCAGCAATCCCCATGCACTGCGCCAACACGCTGAGCACGTTCTTCTTCCGTACCAGCCCACCGTAAAAGAGCGCCAAACCAGGCAAGGTCATGAATAGCACCAGCGCCGTGCTCACCATCTGCCAGGCATTGTGCCCCGGACCAGGACCCGCCACCTTCGACGTCCCCGCCGCGCTCACGCGCGCCGTGTTGTTCATGTAGGCCTCAATGTCCCCAAGCCGCTCCTCAATCGACGGGCCCGCCGCCGCCGCCGCTTCCGCCGGCACCACCACTTCCACCACTTCCGCCGGCACCACCACTTCCGCCGCGTCCGGTGCCTCCGCCACCACCGGCGCTTCCGGTGCCTCCGCCGCTTCCGCCGCTTCCGCCGGAGGCGGCACTGCGTCCTGCGCCCTCACCACCGGAGTCAGCACCCCCAGCCCAATCAGGGCAATCAATGTAGCTAATTTTTTCATAGATAAAAGCATTTGTAAAAGTTAGAGTTTTTTAGATCGCGGCATCGTCTTTCTCCTGCGTGCGGATGCGAATGGCCGACTCCACCGCCGACACAAAGACCTTACCGTCCCCAATCTTGCCCGTTTTGGCGGCTTTAACGATGGCCCCAAGCGCGGCCTCCACCCGGTCGGAGGCCACCACCACTTCGATCTTTACCTTCGGCAGAAAATCCACGGTGTATTCGCTGCCTCGGTAGATCTCAGTGTGCCCCTTCTGGCGCCCGAAGCCTTTAACTTCGGTAACCGTCATGCCCTCAAATCCGACTTCGTGGAGGGCTTCCTTCACATCTTCGAGTTTGAATGGCTTAATAATGGCTTCAACTTTTTTCATATGTGTAGATGTTGGGAGATTCGGCCGGGCCTCCCCCGTCCCAGGGTGCCGCAGCGCTTGACATGATGACATCAAGCATTGGTCGTGCCACCTGCTCCGCTTAGTTTAAAATACATTCATTTGCCCCCCCGCCCTCCCGCCCAAAGCCCTGCGCAAAATCATAGGGGAAAAACGCAGATTATCATGGCCAGCCCGCAAAAGAACCGCCAAACTCGGCGCTTTATCTCATTTCCCCTATCTCGTCTCCCCTCCCCATGAGCGCAAAACCAAAAATCAACGTCGCCATCGTCGGCCTCGGCTTCGGTGCCGAATTCATCCCCATCTACCAACTCCACCCCCGCGCCAACCTGGTCGCCATTTGCCAGCGCTCCCAGGACAAGCTCAATGCCGTCGGCGACACCTACGGCGTGACCAAGCGCTACACCGACTTCCACGAGTTGCTCAACGACCCCACCATCGACGCCGTCCACATCAACTCCCCCATCCCCGACCACGGCTGGCAAACCATCGCCGCCCTCAAAGCCGGCAAACACGTCTGCTGCACCGTCCCCATGGCCACCAGCATCGACGAATGCAAAGAAATCGTCGCCCTCGTCAAAAAAACCGGCCTCAAATACATGATGGCCGAAACCGTCGTCTATGCCCGCGAATTCCTCTACATGAAGGAACTGCGCGACAAAGGCACCCTCGGCAAAATCCAGTTTCTCCAGGCCAGTCACCAACAAGACATGGACGGCTGGCCTAACTACTGGCCAGGCCTGCCCCCCATGTGGTACGCCACCCACTGCGTCGGCCCCGTCGCCGCCCTCGCCGGTGCCGACGCCGAATACGTCAGCTGCTTCGGCTCCGGCTCCGTCCGACCCGAACTCCAAGCGCACTACGGTTCCCCCTTCGCCGTGGAAACCGCTCACATCAAATTCAAAGACAGCGACCTCAGCGCCCGCGTCATCCGCAGCCTCTTCGATACCGCCCGCCAATACCGCGAAAGCATCGACATCTACGGCAACAAAGCCTCCGTCGAGTGGCCCCTCGTCGAAAATGAACCCTTGGTCCTGCACACCGCCAAGCTCCCCGAATCCAAAATCCCCCGCAAAGTCGTCGCCCCAGACTACGCCAAATACCTCCCCAAACCCATCCGCCCCTTCACCACCGGCGGCGTCTACGGCAAAGGTAAAAAAGGTCACCTCAGCTTCACCCAAGGCGCCGGCCACGGCGGCAGCCACCCCCACCTCGTTCACGAATTCGTTAGCTCCCTAGCCGAAGACCGCGAGCCCTTCCCCAACGCCCGCCAATCCGCCAACTGGACCTGCGTCGGCCTCTGCGCCCATGAATCCGCCCTCGCCGGCGGCAAAATCGTCAAGCTGCCACCCTTCACCCTATCCTAATCCGCCCCCAGCCCAGGCTCCCTTCCCCGCCTCCAGGGCACCGCGCGGCGGCCCATCCGTCCCACCATGCCCCGCCCTCCCAAAGTCGCCCTCCTCATCGAGACCTCCAACGCCTACGCGCGGGGCCTCCTCCAGGGCATCTATAACTACATCCGGGAAAACCAACCGTGGTCGATCTACCTCGCCGAACACGGCCGCGGCGACCACGCTCCCGCTTGGCTAGAAACCTGGGACGGCGACGGCATCATCGCCCGCATCGAAAATAAAACCATCGCCAATACCCTAGCGAAACTCACCCAGCCCATCGTCGACGTCAGCGCCGCCCGCCTCCTCCCCCATCTGCCCTTCTGCGAAACTGACGAACCCAGCAACGCCCACCTCGCCGCCAGCCACCTCCTCGAACGCGGCTTCCGCCACTTCGGCTACTGCGGCGACGCCCGCTTCCCCTGGTCCCAGCAGCGCGGCGACGCCTTCCGCGCCGCCATCCTCGCCGCCGGAGCCTCCCTCTCCGAATTCCAGCCCCCCCCAGCCCTCGATCCCGAAGACGACGCCATGACCGAAGCCATCGGCCAATGGGTCGCCGACCTCCCCCACCCCGCCGCCGTCTTCTGCTGCTACGATCTGCGCGGCCGCCAAGTCCTCGACGCCTGCCGCCGACGGGACATTCACGTCCCCGACCTCATCGCCGTGCTCAGCAGCGACAACGACGAACTCCTCTGCAACCTCTGCCATCCCCCGCTCTCTAGCATCATCCTCAACAGCCCGCGCACCGGCTACGAAGCCGCCGCCCTGCTCGACCGCATGATGGGCGGTGCTATCGTCGGCCCCGAGGAACACCGCATCCCTCCCCTCGGCATCGCCACCCGCCAGTCCACCGACGTCCTCGCCGTCGAAGACCCTCCCGTGGCCCACGCCGTCCGCTTCATCCGCAGCCACGCCTGTCAGGGCATCTGCGTCGACGACGTCGTCAAAGACTCCGGCCTCTCCCGCCGCATGTTAGAAAATCGCTTCAAGCGCCTCCTCGGCCGCAGCCCCCACGAAGAAATTGTCCGCGTCCAAATCCTCCGCGTCAAAGAACTCCTCGGCGAAACCGACCTCCCCCTAGCCGAAATCGCGGAGCGCGCGGGGTTCCGCTACGTGGAATACCTCAGCGCCGTCTTCAAAAGTAAGGTCGGCCTCCCCCCCGGGGCCTATCGCAATGAGCACCGCCCCCGCGCCATGGGGCGCCGCCGCCCCTGAGCCGCCGCCCCTAGCGCTTCACCGGCTTGAACAACAGGACGTGCCCAAACGACCCCTTCTCCAAATGCCACCGCCCCTTGGCCCCGCTCGGCAGGGCCTGCGCCGCCACGATTTCCTTGCCGCCCTCACTAGCGGAAACCTGCCCGCCGCGCACCGAAACCTGCACCCGACCCGTCACCGCGCGGTCCGGCAGGCCCAACCCTTCCACCAAAGCCGCCAGCGATACACTGCCATTGACGTCGGCCATGGCCAAGAAATTCCCCTGGGGCAAATCCTGCACCTCCCGCGCCGTCACATAGTCCGTGCTCATCTCCTCCGGCAGCAGCGCCGCGATGTGCTTCGCCGCTAAGTCCGGGTCGGGAGCCAATGCTTGCAGCCGCATCCGACGAAATTCCACCGGCGCCCCCTCGCTTTCAAAACTAATATAACCCTTCCGCGGCGACGCCCTATACAGCGAGGAAGCCAACTGCCCATTGACCTCATTCTGGATCACCCCATCCACACTCGTGATCCGAATGCGGTTCCATTCCCCCGTGGCACTCCCATTAAATTTGATCGGCATGGAGCGGTGCCCGCAGTCGTGGGAGATCCCAAAGCGCGGATCAGGGATGCCCACTGATGTGCTCCCCGGCATGGTGAACGTGTCCCCGTGGCTCGTATACCACGAGCCATTGCCCAAATTGCACACCTGAATCTCATGGCCCTCATTCGGATAGGGACCACCAGGTTTCGGATAGGCACTGTGGGCGATGATCAGCCCCGAATTGCCGCTCGTCCCCGGCCCGCCCCCCGCGCTGGGTGCCTCCGTGAGATGCCGCCACTCATATTCTAAAATGTAGTTTTCATACGCCTTGAGCGAGCGAATCAACCCCGTCGGCCCCCGCCCAATCCGCAGCACCGTCCCCCCAGGCTGCCCCACATCCGGCACCACCGAAAGCAGCGGCGACTGCACCGACATGCTCATGCTCGTCCAGTGCGCCTCCAGCGGCCCCGTCAACAAAGTCTCCCATGTTCCCTCCGGCGCCTGCGGCGGCGGAAATTTCCCGTCCACCGGCTCCGCCGCCACACTGCGACCCAGCCAAACCAAAACCGAAACGGCGGCCAAAAGCCTAGCGGAAGAAAAAGGAAGCGTGCTCATAAAGGAATCACCCACCCTGCCAGGGACCCCGGGGTTTGTCCACCTGCCTTTGCCGCCCCCCGCCCCCTCAGGCAAACCGCATCACCTTGGCCAAAAAACGCTGCGTGAAGGCCGCCTGCGGCCGACCAAAAACCTCCCCAGGCACCCCGCTTTCCAAAATCTTCCCCCCCGCAATCAGGGCCACCCGGTCCGCCACCGCCCTCGCAAAACCCATCTCGTGGGTACTCAATATAATGTGCTGCCCGGCCGCCGCCAATTCTTGAATCAACTCTAGCACTTCCGCCGTCATCTCCGGATCCAGCGCCGAGGTCGGCTCGTCCAGCAGCAAAATCTCCGGCCCCGGGGCAATCGCCCGGGCCAAACCCGCGCGCTGCTGCTGCCCGCCGGACAGTTGCGCCGGAAGCTTGTCCGCGTGGGCTTGCAGGCCAAAACGCTCCAAACAGCGGCGCGCCATGTCCTCCGCCGCCGCCGGGCTTTTCCCATGCACTTTTTCCAGGGGCAAGGTGATGTTCCTCAAGGCCGTGAGGTGCGGAAAAAGATTGAATTGTTGGAAAAGAAAGCCATTGCGCCGCCGCCACGCCAAGAGACTAGCCGGATCCTCCCCAAGCCAGGTCCCATTGATCTGCAAGCTCCCCGAGGTGGCTTGGTCCAGCCCCCCGCAAAGCCGCAAAAAGGTGCTCTTGCCCCCCCCAGAGGGACCAATCAAAACCAAGACCCCCGCGTCCACCTCCAGCGTCAAGCCATCCAATGCCTGCAGCGTCCCGTAGGCGCGGGTGAGGGAGTTAGCGTGCAACTTCATAGCAAAAAAATCAACCAGCCGTGGCCGCCTGAAACCGCCGCTCCAACCAATGCGAAAAGCCCGCAATCGGCAGCGTCAGCAGCAAATACCCAAAAGCGAGCGGCAAAAAGGCCTCCACCCCCAGGTAGGTCGCCGCGTAAAAGGCCCGCGCCTGATAGGTAAACTCATTGACCCCAATCACGCACAACAGCGAGGAATCCTTCACCAGCGAAACAAACTGCCCCGCCAAAGCCGGCAGCACCCGCCGCAAGGCCTGCGGAAAAACCACGTGCCGCATCACCTGCCATCGGTCAAAACCCACCGCCCGCGCCGAATCCAACTGCGCCTGCGGAATGCTCTCCAGCCCCCCCCGTAAAATCTCCGTGAGATAGGCCCCCGTAAACACCGAGAGCAACCCCACGCCCGCAAAC
>CALQKQ020000022.1 GCA_943331195.2 Akkermansia muciniphila
AAGTTGCTGTTGTCGCGCCCAAAGAATAACGAAGCGCCAGTATAGTTAGTAGTCCCGCGGTTTTCCAAGACGCCGTCGATAAACTTCCCGCCCGCCGTCGCCAGATGGGCCACGCCCCCGGGCGCAATGACGACCCGACTGTCCCGACTCAGCGTGCCCGCTGACCAGTCCAACAAGCCCGTCACCGCCAGCGATTTCCCAGCCGCGACCGACACCCGCGAATCCCCCGCGATCACCAATTGCGCCACTTCGCTGTCAAAAGCCACCGACAGCGCGGCTCCATTCAGGCGGATCACTGGCAGTACCACTCCCGGTTGCAGGGTATAGGTTCCACTATTCAAACGCAGATCGTCGGAACCATTCAGGTCGAAGTCCCCCCCGAGGGATGACGAAGCATTCAAAGAAAGCGCCCCCCCTTCCAGCACCACCGAACCGCTGTTATTAAAAGCAATCGGACCATTCACCACCGTTGTCGTCCCCGCACCGCGCTTGATGAAAGTCCCGGCATTGTCGATCCGGTAATTCGGACTGCCCTGGTTCAGCGAAAAATCCCCGTCCCCATCCACCACAAACGTGCCCCCCACCGCATTCTCCACCCGGGCAGAAAAGTTGCTGTTGTCGCGGCCAAAGAATAGCGAAGCGCCAGTATAGTTAGTAGTCCCGCGGTTTTCCAAGACGCCGTCGATAAATTTCCCGCCCGCCGTCGCCAGATGGGCCACGCCCCCCGGCGCAATGACGACCCGGCCGTCCCGACTCAGCGTGCCCGCCGACCAGTCCAGCAAACCCATCACCGACAGCGATTTCCCCGCGCTCAAGCTGAGGCGCCCATCCCCGTCGATGCGAAGAGTGGACCCGGAAGCAAACGCGCCCCCCTGCATCAAGGATAGACTGCGCCCATTGAGCCGGAGCGTTTGCTCGCCATTGATAGCTCCGCCCGCCTGAATCGCAAGCACCGCAGCATCTCCATCCAGCGTCACCGTGTAAGTGCCCGGCAGATTGATCGCCGCCACATCGTTCACCCCCGGCACCCGAGCCGGACTCCAGTTCGCAGCATTGTGCCAGTTGCCCCCCGCCGCATTGCTCCAGGCCACCACCTCCACTGCGTTCACCACAATAGTCACAAGGCCAGCAGCTCCCGCCTGGAACCCATCGGAGGCCCGGTAGGCAAAAGTGTCTTCGCCCGAAAAACCCGCCGGAGGCGTGTACGTAAAGCTCCCGTCGCCCACGGCAACCACCGTGCCGCCTTGGGCCGAGACCCCATCGAAGCTGCTCACGCTGAGCGCATCACCCTCAAGATCGATGTCATTGGCCAGCACCTTCGGCGTCACCACCGCAAAACCAGCACTAGTCACGGCCCGGTCATTGATAGGCTGCGGGGCGCGGTTTGGCGTCGGCGCTCCTCCCGAATAGGAAACCATAAACTCGGATAGCACCCAGTTACCGTTCCCCGCCCGGCCCGGCCCCTGGTTTGGCAACGAGGCGTGCTCCAGCATTTCCAGCCGGAACCCAGTCACCGACCCGATCATGCCCTTGGCTCTAACCGTGTAACTGGTTTGAGATGGCATGCTGCCGGAGACGAGGATGGACGCATCGGGAAGCACCTCAAAGGTTTCTCCCCCAGTACTCGTCACATCAATAACATGAAGCACCGTCCAATCCGCAGCCACGTCTCCGCTGCGGCTCAGACCATCCGCGAATTGCGAGCGATCATCGATAGTCGCCGAAATGCGGAATCGACCCAAGAAATGTCCTCCTCCATATCCCTGTGGCAACGTGAAAGTGTATACCGTTTCGGCCACTGACCCAAGGTTCTGCGCCGTCTCAAAAACGGCGGTCAGCGCTGGGGTTCCCCCCACATCACCTGCCCAGCCGTTAGCGGTGCCATCAATCAAATTGGCGACGTCAAAACCAGATTGAGAGTTGTCCGCAGTGGCATTTTTCAAAAGAACCTCGGAAGGAGACGGCACCATCACCACCGTCTCACCCACCGCATCCCATTCCCCGACCGCGACACCTCCGGCCGGAGCTCGGCCGTACTGATCAAATTCCGCCCGGAACTGCTTCCCAACCACCGGCGCGAAGACCAACGCTTCCGCCAGCGCGTTCTCTGGATAGGGATGGCTCGCCGGACGGAACGCCGTGACTAGCGTAAAAGGATCGGCAGCCCGGGAACGGGCAAACAGCCGCATCTCCGTGAAACCCCGCTGCCCCGTCCCACTCTCGTCCGGCGCAAACAACCGAGCCCCCTGCAGCAACAAAAAGGAAGGAGTTTCCCATTCCACAAAGTGGCTAAAGCCCGCAGTCTGGCCATCCGCAAAAACCGCCCCCTCAGACGCCTCCCCACCCATGCCTCCAAACATGTTCTCTCCCGGATGGCCCGGCATAAACCCAGAGCTGGAAGTGATCACATTCCCTCGGCTGCCATCCCACAGATCATCCGCCAGCGGCGCGAAACCGGGAAACACTTGCACCGAGGCTTCCGCCGGAAGCGAGTCGTCCAAGCCATCGCTGACTCCAAAAAAGAAAGCATCCGCGCCCGTGAAACCCGCACTCGCCTGCACCACAATGCGGCGCTCTGCATCGGTGACCACCGCTGGCACCGCCGTGATCGCAGCCCCCGCTGCCCCTCCCAAGCCGAATTGGAATAATTGAACATGAGCAGGAAGCGATAGGATTGTTGCCGTCAGGAAGTTCCCATCCGCATCCGATCCACTCAGCCGCACCGCACTGGAGGTATCCTGCCCCAGCCCAACTTGTTGGCGCCGAATCGGTTTCAACGGGGCATCCGACCCCACCCACTGCGGGGCCGCAGCCGCCGTCCCCGCCCCAAAAACAGCGCTAGAAGCACTGCCGGAAGCATCCGCCGCAGCCAACCCCATCCCCTCTTCCAATGGCCAATACCCCATCAAACCAGTCTCGCTGCCGCCCAACACTTCCGTCCGCCGGGAAGCGATTTCATCCACGGTTAGAGCCCGACGCCACACCCGCACTTCATCAATGGCCCCTTTGAAGTAACTGTTAGTATTAACAGCCGCCGGTCCCGCCGCACCAATGCGGATAGGGTCGCCACTTTGAGCGATCGGGCCAACCATAGCCTCCGTGGCCACCACTGTGCCATTGACCACCAAACGGCGCTCCGTGCCCGTAAAGACCAGGGCCAGATGCGTCCATTCATGCAGGGGCACCGCCGCCGGTGACTTCAGCTGACTGACGTTGTTGATCCAGCTGTCCACCTTCCCACTCGAGGCCTCAAAGCCAAGCGAAGCGCTCCAGCGACCCAGCGCCAAAACGGTTGGGAACGACACGTGGTTGAACTGCGTCGGCTTCACCCAGGCCTCAATCGTCCAGGAGGCCTCGTTCGCCAGATTCAACGAAGGACTCGCGGCGATGTCCAGAAAATCGTTGGCACCATCAAATTGCAGCGCAAAGCGCGACCCAGGCCGAACTTCCGTGCCCGCCAGCGGACGGGTATTCTCACCCGTAAACACGGTGACTGACGCCGTCGCTTCAGCCCCAGAAGGATCAGCAATCGTATAGGCAAAGGTGTCATCCCCAGAAAAACCGACCTCCGGCGTATAGACTAACGCACCGCCCACCTGAACGACGCGCCCATGACTTCCCTGCGCAAAGGAAACCAATCCCAGCGGATCGAGGTCAGGATCGCGGTCATTCGCCAACAGCCCCGCTAGGGTGAACGCCACCGCCTCCCCTGACAGGGCCGCGCCACGATCGTCTGCCGCCAGCGGTGCCCGGTTGCTCTGCCCCGGGAAGGTGTCGTCGCCATCCCCGATGCCGTCGCCATCACTATCTGATACCAGCGGATTGCTATAAAAACCCGTCTCAAGAATATACCCCGTCGCATGGGACGCGCTGTGGTCGTTCCAGCGCCCGTCCGCCGTGAATAAGTGGACGAAATCCTCATCGTTGAAGTTGTCCGGCTGCGCGGCCGCAAAAGACGTAAACCCAAGGGATTCCCCCGTCACCCAGCGGAACTCGCCCTCAACAAAGCGATCGCTCAGCCCAATCCAAAAGCCAGTCGCGCCCACCCCAGGCAACACCGCCGCCAAGGCCGCATTTTCTAACTCACTCGTGACCGTAAGCAAATGCCCGCCCCGCACTTCCGCATCCGCTTTGGCCTCCAGCCACCGGTAGCTGCCGCTGACCGCACTGAGGCGGCCCACCCCGGCTTCTCGGCCGTCGCTGAGCCCGTCGCCGTCAGTATCTGCTAAGATGAGATTGGTGCCTAGCGCCACTTCCGCGCCATCCTGCAAACCATCCTCATCGCTGTCCGCCAACAGCGCATTGCTCTTCGCCGCAAACTCCGCGCCGTCATTGAGCCCATCATCATCGCTGTCCGCATCGTGGGGATCGCTCCCCGCCAGGATTTCCTCCGCGTTGTTTCGCCCATCATTGTCAGGGTCGAGGCTGCGATCATCAAAGAATGGATCCATTCCTAAATCGATCTCCTGACCGTTGCTGATGCCATCCTCATCATCATCATCGCCCCGCGGACGAACATCCAAGGGGATGCCCGGCAGGGTAAAGGAGGCACGCCCAGCTTTGCGCGCAATCACAAACAGCGTTTCCGGATCCACCGCCGTCACCGGTATCGTGAGAACCGCACTCGCCGTGGTGGATGCCGTCGGATTGACCTGTTGCACCGACTCAACCGCCAGGGTCGTGAACACAATCTGATCCGCCCCCAACCCAGCCGCGAAATCGGCGCGCGCCACCAAGGTCTGGCCGGGCACCACTTTGGCATGAGCCAAGGGTGCCGTGCTGGCAAATGCCGCCGTCGTAAAGACCAACTCTTTGCCCTCAGGACCCATCGGCACACCTCCGGCCTCCTGCCAAAGATTCCCCGCCACATCACTTAAACCAGGTTTGAGACGCAAACTGTAGCGCGAACCCGGAGCCAGCGCACTCGCCGCGCGCACGCTAAACACAGTATCCGATTCATTCCGCAACACCGTGAAACTCCCGGGAAATTCGATATTCGCAGCAGAGAACGTGTCCGCCTTCATGGCTTCATCAAAAGTGAGCACAGCCTCCGTCCACAATGATTGACCAATCGCCCCACTGTCCGGCGCGGCGCCGCTCAACTGCGGAGCCCGGCGGTCCGGCAAATGAAACCTGCGCACCATCGTGGTCCTCCGGCCGGCGGCATCCGTCGCCCGAGCCGTGGCCGTGAGGGTCCCACCACTCTGCGGGGCCGCCGCCATATCAAACCGTACCGCACTCGCTTTGGCCAGGTTCGGGCTGCCGTCCACCACCACCGTTTCCACACCCGTCACCCCCCCGCTGAGGCTCACCTCCAAGGTGACATCGCCGCTGTTGTCAGTCGTATTGATCACCACCACCAGCGGCTCGTCCGGGTCCACCATGGCCTCGGCCGCCGGACTCACAAAGGCCAGCGCAGGAGCGGTGCCGTCAGCCACTTCTAACTCGAAGCGCTGCTCGCCCGTGCTGCGCCCAGAGTTGTCCCCCGCGCTCGCCAAGACCGCGATTTTACTTCCTGGAACCGTGCTCGGAGGCACGGCGGAGGATAAGGTGATCGGCGTGCCCGTGGCATTGCTTTGCAAGGCCGCCGTCCAGGCTCCCGTGCCCGCCGCCCGGAAGGACGTCACCGCCCCATCATCGCTGACGGTGACGCGCACCTGCGCCGCCGATCCACTCAATACAGTATTGCCGGTGGCGGGGATCAATTTCTCAAAAGCGATCACCGGAGGCTGATTCTCCGCCACCGCGACCCTAAACTCCCGCAGCGGCCCCTCATTGTCAAAGCGATCAATCGCAATCGCCCCAAACGTAATCGCGCCCTGCCCCGGCATCACAAACGGCAATTCCACTCCATTCTCCGCCGTGGTTCCAACCACTTGAAAATCCGCCGTAAAGCGCACCCGCAGCCCCAGCTCCATTGCCTCCGGCACCGCTTCCAACACCACCGCACTCCCTCCGACCGGAGCCACCCCCTGCTTCAATCGCAAATCCGCCAACACCGGCCCCTGGTTGTCCAGGGTAGCGAAACGGCAGACCAGCGGCTGCCCTGCCAGATCATTACCCGCCACATCTTTCACCCCGCTAACACGAATCGTGAAGCTGGTATTGGGAGGTAGTAACACCTCCGGAACAAAGGTCAGGACGAGGTTTTTTACCCCCAGCGAGGTCTGGCCCAGCACCGGCCCAGACGGACCAGTCAGGGTGATCGCCGCCCCGGCCTGCACCGGCTCATCAAAAGAAAGCCGCACCGTGGTGCGCTCATCCACCTCCTCCGCTCCATTGCCGGGAGTGAAACTAAGCACCTCCGGCGGACGCTGGTCCCGCGTCGTGAACGTCCCACTGTATAAGCCCACCAGGGCCCGCCCTACCAGATCTTGCGGGCCGCGGTGGATGATCTCGCCCACCGCATTGCGCAGTTCCCCATCCACCACGACGATCTGATAGGCCGTCTCACTCGCCAACGGCGCACTCGGCTTGATGCGCACCACGTTCGCCGCCGACTGGCGCAGCGTCGCCGCCACCGCCGCCCCCCCCGCCGCCGGACGCACAAAAACGCCGCTGCCAAACACGCTGCTCGCCTCCAGGGCCTCACTAAAAGTAACTTCGATCTCGCTATTGATGTCCACGCCCTCACTCGTGTCCCCAGGTACAGTCGACACCACCTGCGGGTGCGATTCATCAAGCACGATGTCTCCCAAGTCCCCCACCTCCCCATTGGCCGCGATCGCGCCGCGGCGGAATGCTAGACCTCCATGCTCGCTGTCCGACCCCTGCAGGGACCATTCCCCCTGCGGCACCGGACCCAGGGAAAACCGCCCATCTTCCCCCACGATCTGCAGGATCGCCCCCTGCAACCCGCTGCGCGAAGGAAACGCCACCGCCGCTTGCGTGCCCGCCGCCACCGTCCTGCCGTCCCCCCGCAACATCCGCCCCACCAAGGTCCCACTAGCGGTTAATAAGAGCTCGCGACTGCGGTTTGCCCCCACCCCCACGTCAGCCACCGTCTCCGCCGCCGCCAAGCCCAAACGCTTGGCACTCAACTGCACCGTCAGCCCGACCGGGAGATTAGTTAGGGAAAAAGCGCCGTCGTCGCCGACCACCAGCGACTCCGCAAAACCCGAAGCCGGATCCTCAAAAGCCCCACTACTTGGATAACTCAACGTGGAAGCCGCCACCTTCCACGTCACCTCCGCCCCAGCCGCCACCGTGCGGCCATCCGCCAGCAGCACCGTCCCTACAAGGCTACCCACCCCGCGCATCGTCAAGGTCGTCGACACCTCCTGGCCCCGCTCACTTAAAATCACAAACGCCGCACGAGAACGGTCCCGGCTCTCTCCGGGAACTTGCGAAACCGCCACCAAACCATAACTCCCCATACTCAAACCCGCAAAAATCGCCTGCCCCGCATCATTCGTATCCGCGCTCGATATTAAATAATGCTCCTGGTATAAGCGCACCGTGGCCCGCGCCGCCGGGGTCACGCCATCGGCTTGCAAAACCCGCACCGCCACTCCACCCCGTGGATCAAACGGCACATCCACCGCCATCGCCGCCACCCCACTCAGCAAGGTCGCCCGCACTTGCCCACGGTCGCCGCTCAAGTTCCCGTTAGCGAGCCGGCCCGCCGCCGCCACGCTAAAGGAACCAGCCTCCACCCCAGCAATGCTGTATTCCCCATTCGGCCCGCTCGTCACCTTGAACATCGGCGTCATCGCGTAGGCGTCGTCCACTTTCAATTCCACCTCGGCATTGCGCACCGTCCCCGTGCCCTCCGCGTTGATCACCATCCCCGACACCGTCCCCAAACTCGTCTCCACGATCCTCAGATCCCGAACTTCATTGGTTTGCGTCAAGGAAACCGTCGCCCGGCCTCCTCGGCCATTCACTTGATTCACCGCCGTCAATACATGAACTCCCAAGGGCACGTCCGCAAATTGAAAGCGGCCTGCGGCGTCGGTCGGCGCATAGGCAAAGCTGCCCAAGCGCACGTTAGCAGACTCAACCGGAGTCACTCCGTCGCTAGCCAAAAAGACCCCAGTCACGCTCGCCGTAGACGACAAGCGCACCGTGGCCACGCCAGCATCAGGCAACACCAGGCCCGCTCGACCCGCCACCCGCGTCAGGCCAATCGTCGTGTTCGCCGTCACCGCATAGGGACCCGCAAACAAGTTCGTAAAAACAATCCGCCCCGCCCCATCCGCCACCCCCGTGGCCCGCTCCGCCGGAAAACGGCCACCTTGAATCTCCACCGCCGCACCCGCCGCCGGTGCCCCATCCGCCTTCTCCACAAAAATCTCCGCGTCCCCGCGCCCCAATAGGCTCAAGGTAATGAAATTGTCCTGGGCCGCTTTCACCCCAATAAAGTCCTGCGCCTGGCCGCCCGTCGCCGGATCAAACACGGTGACTTGATAGGACGTATTCCCCCGCAGCGAATACAGCGAGGCCCCAGTGCTGAAGCGCCCAGCCTCGTCCGTGCGCAGCACCCGCGCATCGTCGCTCCCCGCCGCCACCCGCACTTCCACATTCGCCCCCGCCGCCTGGCCATCCGGCAACAACACCTGCCCCGTCAAACTGCCATTGATCTCCTGCACCCGGGGGAATTCCAGCTTCAAACCGGACACGTCCGGAGCCGCTGACGTCGTCCGCCCCGAAGTCGCGATCACCGTCGGAAAAAACGGACTCGCCGCCTGCAAGCCCCAGTCCCCCAAAAAGGCCTGTCCCATAAAAGAAAATGTCCCCAGCGCAGGATCACTATTTTTTTCCCCGCGAACCACCATCGACGGCAGGCCGATCCCACTGGGACCTATCCCCGTTAAACGAACCCTAGCCCCAATCGGGACCCCCTGGCCGTTCGTCACCGTGCCGCTCAGATTGGCCACCTTCGCATAGCGGATATCCTCTCGCTTGGTATCTCCGTCAAAGGTCAGCCTGACGCTTTTCACAAAACCCCACTGCACCGGATTAAATGCCTCGCCACCTCTCAACAAAGGATTATTAACCCCAGTGAATGCCGTAAACGCTTTGCCAATAATGGCCGCCACCTCCTCCGAACTCGCCCCCATCAGCTTGCTCGCCTCCTTCTCCCCATCAAATTCCTCCGTCACTGGTGGCGAAGGCGCGCTCAGATCATAGGCCCCCCCCACCGGACCGTCCAGGGCCAACCCCGGAAATTCATACTCGCCATGCTCATCCGACCGCACCCACAGAAAAAAGGGCGGATCGCTCGGCACCGGCAAGGCCACCGTTTCAAAGGGAACCGGCACCTCATTGGCATCTATCACCTTGCCGACAATGCGGCCTTGCGAGGCAAACCGGATCACCACAAAATTGTCCCCCGCCTGCACATTGATTCGTTTACTGGCTAGGCGGGTCATGTGCTTGCGCGGATCCGGATGCGTCTCAACTCCCACAAAGCCCGCGCTGATCTCGCGATTGCTGCCCGTAGGCACCCCTTCTAACTTAAATCGACCCAGCGCGTCAGTGGTCGCTAGGGCCTCGCCCCCGCCCACCGAGGCTCCCGCCACCGGGTCCCCATTGGCAAACTGCACCACGCCCTGCACCACCGCCCGCGCCTGCAACACAATGTTAGCGACGCTCGCCACCCCCGCCACCGAGACCAGCGGCCCGCGACTGCCCTGGCGCTTGCCGTCCAACGAAAGCCCCAAAGCCGTATAGCTCCCCACCGGCACTTGGGCTATGGAATAATACCCGCTAGCATCCGTCACCGCGCGCCCGTAAACCGCAAAGCCCCCACCCCTTTGATACTCGCCCACATACACCGCTCCCCCAACCACCGCGCTGCCATCCGCTTCCGCCAGGCGACCTGTCCATTCCGCATAACTCGGCGCCGTGGCCCCCAAGGCCACCGCCACATCCACGGTCTCCCCGCTCGTTAAGAGCAAGCCCGAAACCGTCCGCGTCAAGCCCTCCGCCGTCATCGCCGAAAGCGTAAAAGGCCCCAGCGGCACCCCATAAAACGCAAAGCGCCCCCCACTGTCGCTGAATACGCCCCGCCCCAACTCCCGCGAATTCACGTCCGGAAACAAATTCACCGCCGCCCCGCGCACCCCGCTAGCCCCATCTTCTAACACGACCTGACCCGTCACAGTGCCCCGCCCGCGGAACCGCAGCGCATAAAACGACTCGGTCATAAACCGCCCCGGCACCGCCAGATCATCCACCAAGGCCCGATCCAGTCCCTCCGCCTTAGCAATAGCCTCCGGCATCGCCCCCGCGGCAAACTCCGCCAACAAGGTGCCCTCATACTTCTCCTGCCCCGCCAACTCCTCCAGCTTGGCCGCATTCACCTCGCCCTTGACGCTCGTTCCCAAAATCAAGTCCACCGCCTCGCTCGAAAGCCCCGCCGTGTCCGTCGCCGATAGACTATACGGAATCCCCCCCACCACAAAATCAAAGGCAAACTCCCCGGTGCCATCGCTGCGCACCTGGGCCACCCGGCGAATCCATTTCACGCAGTCGCCCGATAGTCCACCCTCCACCGAATCCTCATAGGTAAGCGTCACCGGCACGCCCGCCGCAAAGGAACCATCCGCCCGCATCACTCGCCCACGCACATTAACCCCTTCCATCAATCGCGTCGCCACCTTGGTCGCCGCTGGCACCATGGCATTGCCGCGGACATCCGTGACCGCCTCCGAAACCGTCATCGACCTCTCGATGATCCCGCCCAGCGGAGCCTTCATCGTCAACAGCGCCAGGCGCCCCCCCGGCTGCACCTGCACAAAAGCCGCTTCATTGCCGTTCTCCAAACGATAGGCCGCCGGGACGTCGGCCGTGGCCTGGCTCATCGGCTTGCTGAACAACACCGCCACCACATTCGCATAGTTGCCAATCGGCACCGCATTCCCCAAATCATCCGTCGTGGTAGGGATTGGACAAGGCTTCTTGGGTCGCCCCACCACCAATTCCGCATCCTGCTCCACCCGCAACACCCGCGGCGGCAACTCCCGAAAATCGGTCCCCACCGCCGCTAGACTGCGATCCAGACTGCCATCCCCATCTTCATCGATCCCCGCCACCTCACTATCCCCCCGAGCATCGTAAATCACCTTCGCCCCCGCCGGCAAATCCCCCACGCGCCACAACAATTCCCGCGCCGTGCCATCCGCCCGAATCAGCGCCACACTCAATTGCCCCTCCCCCGCCAGCGCCTCCCCCATTTTCCAAGTAAACACCCCGGGATCCGCCGCCACCAGCCATCCCCCCTGCACCCCAGGATACCCTGCCGTTTTCGCCACCCCACTGCGCCGCCCATCCGCCACGTCTCCCCCACTTCCTTGATATGACAACTCCATGCTGCCCCGGTCCGAGGCCGCCACGAGCCACGATTCCCCGCGCCCCGCGAGGTCCCGCTGCCGCCCCACCAATCGCGCCACCGCATGGTCCGGTGCCACCTCCGCCGCCTCCATCGCCGCCTGCAAGGCCTCCCGCCATTCCCTCCCCGCATCCGTTTCCCGAATCAATTGGTCCCATCCCGCATCGAACTCCCGCGCTCCATTCCAGTCCAATAACAAATCCGGCAGAATGCCCCGCAGCGACTCCCCGAACCGCGCGCGCTGCGCCGCTTCCAAAAGCGCCAACACCATGGATCCCCCGCCCCGGCGCGTCACCTTCGCCGTCTCCGGATCCGTCACCTCCGTCGCCCGCACCAAACTCTTGGAAACCCTCACCACCCCCGGCGGCAGTTGCCCAGCCATGTTGCTGCTCAACGCTTGTCCCAGCACCCGCTGCGCCGCCGCCGCCACCGACGGCGGCAACAGATCGAGAAACTCCGGCAGCACCAGGGAATCCGGACTCAGCGCCACCCCGCGCTCATCCACCCCCGCCTTTAAGCGAAACCGCCCCACCACCGAATCGTCACTCGTCGTCAAATTCGAAAACGTAATCGCCCCCGTCTTCTTGGCCTTGATCCGAAACGTCGCCGACCGCGTCTCCCCAGGGGCAATCGTTCCCAACTCCACTCGGGGCGCGCTTAGCAACAATCCTCCACTAATATTGTTAGAATTTAATTCAATGCTGATAAGATTCGCCGCCGTCGAGGACGTGTTCAAAATCGTCACCACCGCCTCATAGGGCTCGTTGAAACGCACCGTGCGCGGATGCGTAAAGGCCATGCTGAATTTAGGATTGCGCACCAAAATGCTCCCCGCCGCTTTGCCCGTCACCGCCACCGTCCCCGCCGCCAATCCATCCAACTTCGCCGCCAACTTCAGGTCCATGACGTGCAAACCTTCCTGCAAACCCTCCACTAATAACTCCCCCTGCCCCGTGTCGCCCGACTGCAGGCGATCCACATCATCGCTCGTGCCCGACTGGCCATCCGGTCCAACCGCGCGCACCGGCACGATGTTTCGCAAGCTGCCATTCACCCGCGCCAACCGCAGCGGATCATCTCCCGGCACCTCAAAACTGCCCGCCACCCGGTCCGGCCCCTCCGGCAACACCAACTCCGCCGTTAGCGAATGCACACTCAGCCCGCTCCCGCTCGGCGCCGCATTCTCCGTGTAAATCTGCACACTGAAAAACTGATTGAGAAACCCAATATTGCCCGGGATCACCATCAGCGCCGGAATCGGCGGAATCGCCAGGGCCAAGTCCTCACCCCCACCCGAGCCAAACTCCATGTTGATCCCCTTCACCTGAAACTGCGGCATCACCGTCTCCAGCGCCTTGGGCAAGCCCACCGACTCACTCAATTGCTGGTTAATCAACTCCGCCTGCGCCAGCCGCTCCTGCAACTCCGCCGCCGGAATGATCTCCGTCGCCTGACGAAAACTCGGCGACACCACCGGCAACTTTACCGGAAACGATTTCCCATCCACCACAAAAGCCACCTCAAATTCCACCGCCCGAAAATTCAAGTTATCAATCTCAATCCCCCGCTCCTCAATCTCCGATAGCGTCAGCGGCCGCGACGTCACCCGCGACACCAACACCTCCTCAAACACCTTCACCGGCACCGAAGCAGGCGAACCCTCCAACAACGTCCCCCCATCCGCCCCGACCAGCCGAATCCCATCCAGCGAATAGTCCCCTGACAAATTCAGCGGCGGCAGCATCAACGGCTGATTCGCCGCCCCCACCAAGCGCCGCGCCGGAAACGAAGGCCCCCGCAACGTCGCCTCCACATACGCCCCCGCCGCCACCTCCCCCGAAATCGCAACCCCCACCGACCCCGCAATCCCCTTCGGCACCGCCAACGCCGCCGGCGTCACCTGCATCACTTGGCCGGTGACTTTATAGTCGAGCGTGGTGAGCGGCTGGGCGGGTAGTGAGACTAACCCGAACAGGCAGGCTACCACCGGGAAAAACGCACTTGCAATACGTGTATTGCACTTTAAAATACTTCTCATGCTTGCAATTCGTTTGAGTTCAGAAATCGAAAAACGCTTGGAATTGCTCGCCAAGCGCACGGGGCGCACCAAGACTTTCTATGCTCGGGAAGCCATCCTCGAACATCTGGACGACCTTGAGGATACCTATCTGGCTGAAAAAAGGCTTGCAAAGCCCGCCCGCACATTTTCAGCAGAGGAGGTGAAACGTGACCTGGGTCTGGAAGATTGACGAACGCGCGCTCCAGGAACTCCGTAAACTCGGACCCCATGCGCGGCGGCAAATCATCGCCTATCTGGACGAGCGGGTCGCCGAAGCGAATGATCCCAGAAGTTTCGGCAAGGCTTTGAAGGGAAACCTCGCCGGACTCTGGCGATACCGGGTGGCAGACTACCGGATCCTTTGCCAGATCCAGGATGGAGAGTTGACAGTTCTCGTGGTCGCCGTCGGCCACCGCAGGGATGTCTATGAGTAGCGAGAACCCGACGTGGGCATCCCAGCCGCTGACAGTAGTCTTGCATTTTCCCGGCCCCCAGGCCCTTCTTCGGTTTGCCCAAAAAAGCCGCCGCGGCGGAAACGAAGGCCCCCGCAACGTCGCCTCCACATGCGCCCCCGCCGCCACCTCCCCCGCAATCGCAATCCCCTTCGGCACCGCCTGCGCCGCCGGCGTCTCCGTCTTGCCCTGGCCGGTGACTTTGTAGTCAAGGGTGGTCAGCGGCTCCGCGGCGACCAGTGGGAGCGGGACCTGCCAGCAAGCCATCCCTGCGACAACAGTGCGTAAGATCGGCCACCCGTTGGGTACAGGCGTCCCAGTGGCAAATTGCCAAAATCGATGCATCAGTTTCATAAGGGATGAGTCTTTCGGTTGGTGTCATTGGACATCATTCGACGATCCGCCAAACTTCTCCGATTTTTGATAGATAGACCGGAGTTTCGTAATCAAACTGCGTGCCGGTTCCGCGGATCGGCGACTTACCGTCCTTCTCGGCCCTCACCAGATTCAATCCAGCCACCGGCACAAAAGTCAGATCCTCCGCCGCGAGCGCAGCCAAAACAAAGCCATCCGATGAAAAAACTTCGTCGAATAAGTCGCGGGTTTGGTTCGCTACCTCGGTCACGGAAATTCCGCCCGCCAACGCCAAGCGGTCATACTTGGATACTAACAAGACTGCGACTTGTTCCCAATTCTTTGCAGACAGGGCCGCATGATAAGCCATCACCGCCTGCTTGGCCAAGGCGGCGTTGGTTGCGTCGAGCGCCACCGGAGCGCTTAGCCACGGCAGGCTTTCCAGGGGCGCGGCGGGTAGCTCAAGCACGACCTTAATGGTGCTTTCCACACCCTCGGCCGGCAAATGACGGATTTGTATGGGCGACTGCCTGACCTCGGTGGTGCTTCCGTCATTGATACCCCGGCCCCGCAACATCGCCACCGGCTTGCCCAGCGCTTCGACCGTGATATTATTGTTAGGCTCATCCAGCTCCGTATCGGTGATTCGTTCAATCCGAAGCAGGGAGGTGGTCGCCTGCTGGATGCTGGGGCCGCTAAACAACTCGAAAAACGTCGCATGACTCGGTGCCAGCGCGCCGCCCACCTTCGTCATCCGAGTGGCCCGGACCACCACCTCGTTTGCCCCGCGCTTCAGGAATTGACCAATCAAGCTCGATTGCGTCGCCTGATTGCCTTCAGCGGGCAATCGATAGAGCGGAAATCCATTCACCACCACCACTATGGAAACATCCTGGCATAGGAACTCGGCGATGTTGTAGGATACCTCCTGGGCACTCGACATCGGGGCGGACAAGCACGCGCAGCCGAAGGCGGCAAGCAGTGACAGGCAACGGAAGGAAGCAAATCGATGATGCATGATATTTACTTGTTAGATTAATTGTATTGATGGACTATTTGATAATCTTGCTGAAATCGATCTCATCCTTGAAGAAGGGAGCGGCTTCCAACACGGTGCACTGGCCGCCAAACGCCTTGTCCTTGAGCAGTCCGCCGGCGAACTTGACGGATGATTTCACCACCAGCCCTTCGAAATTCATTTCCGTTGAAATCACCGAAAACCGAGTTGGGTCATACGTGCCCTTGACGCTGATCCCCGTCTCGCCAGTGAACGAGGCTTCCACCAATTTATTCTTACTCTTCAGCCCCAAACCGACCACCAGTTTGCCGCCAAGCCCACCCTTGACTGCCAATTTCGGCACGCCGTCCGCTTCCGCTCGCTGAAATGTTCCGACTGCTGAGATTGATCCGCCGATGATCAAGACCGGGTCCCCTTCGGTAACGCGCAGGATAAACGCCAACGGTGGTAGTGGTACGACTACCGGGACTTCCACCTTGACGCCAAACAATGGATCGAATGCGAGCGAGATGTCATAGCTGAAATAGGCCTTATTCCCGGCTTTGAGTTCGCGCCATTGCCCTTTCAACGCAAGCGCGCCCTTCACTTCCGGTTTGAAAGTGAAGTTTGGTCCGGCCACCTTGCTCACCCCCGTTGCGATCGCTTTCGCGACGTCATCCAGGCGGGGCTGCGCGTATTTTGCATCGAATTTGGTCTGCCCGATCAACCCAGAATACACTAACACCCGCATCTTCTGATCTTCACAGGAAAACTCATATTCATCGGGCTCAAGCACCGCCAACCGCGGAAACACCGCCAAACTCGCCCCGGGAATCGCCGCCAACAGCAGAATCTCAGCCTCGGTGATCGGGTTGAATCCGGGGATCTCGACCCGCCTGCCAAGCTGGCCCTTGCCAAGCCCTTCCGACCGGATCGTGTTCGGAGGCAAATGAACGTTCCGAATATCCGTCCGCGACCAACTCGGATAGGCGTCGCCCATCGGCGTGCCCGGCGGCGACGCGGTGGCGCGCAGCGTGACCACGGGGTCGAAGCGCAAGTCACCCGGCCGGATCGCCGGATCCACCAGCTCAAGCAAGCCGTTTTGCGACACCCTCCGACTCACCTTGAG
Organism: Akkermansia muciniphila; assembly: GCA_943331195.2. Taxonomy (GTDB): domain Bacteria; phylum Verrucomicrobiota; class Verrucomicrobiia; order Verrucomicrobiales; family V1-33; genus CAIZWU01. The sequence continues at coordinate 16,327 of CALQKQ020000022.1, forward strand.
CGGCGGAGACGCGTAGGCCTCAATTCCTCCCGCAACTGCTCCCGCAACCCCTTCTGCAACGAACCCGCTTGCAATGGTCCCCAATAACGCACCCACCTCCGCGAATTTAGGCGGATCCAGCACCTTGTCATAGGCCTCCGCTTCCAGTTTGACGATCGCCGGCGGAGTCGGCAGGGAGTCGCCATGTAGAAACGACTTGTCACCCAGCGAGATGGCCACCTGATTGACATTCACTGCGAGAAATGTCCGGCTGCCAGTGCCAGCCCCAGGCAGGCGCGCGACCAACAACCGGTCGGTGAGTCCCAGTCTGGCCGGGTTCAGCACCAGCATGTTGTTCGAAAATGCCACATAAAGCAGGCCGTCAGCACCGAGAATGATGGACTTCGGCGCGCCATCCGCCTCTTCGAAACGCAGCGTCTGATGGAGACGCACTGCGGTGCGGTCGGTCAGGTCAAGGACCATGATCCGCCCGTCCAGCAGCGACACCAAGGCAAGGTCCAGCACCTGCTGGCTGGGCCTGCCCTGCCCATCAAAGGCGTCCACCAACTGGCCAAGCAACAGCTTGACCCGGGTGGGCTCAGCCGGACAATCGAATTCCAGCAGCGCACTTTGAGTATCCGCTGAGCGCTCACCTGGCCGCTTGAGGACCCAGAACCGGTGCGCTTCGCCCGCCTTCAAACTGCGTGAGCAGGCAACCAGATACTGGCCCCCCGCTGCCATATCACAATCGGTGAAGCGGTGCACTGCGGCGTCGGCACTAGTCAGTACGTCGGTTTCCACCGCCCCACCGTTGATGACACCGATCCG
>CALQKQ020000023.1 GCA_943331195.2 Akkermansia muciniphila
CACCACGACTGGTGGTGGGACGGGCGCTGGGGGCGGTGGGAGGACTGGGAGAAGGCCGGAGTGGGGGCGCTGGAGGAGGCGCTGGCGATTTCGGTGCCGGTGGGGCCGGGGATTCGACATTTTTGTGTGAATCGGGCGGATGTGGCTTGGCTGCAGTTGCGGGCCGGAAGCGCGGCGCAATGGGTGGGCAATCCCTTGCCAGAAGGGGAGGGGGTACTGCGGGAGGAGGTGCGGGAGGCGGCGGCGTGGCTGGGGGAGCGCAGCGGAGGAAAGCCCGTGTGGCTGGCTCCGGTGCGGGCGCTGCGGCGCAAGAATCTGGCGGAGTCGCTGCTGGTGACGCGCTGGGCGGGTGGGGAGGCGTGTTTGGTGACGACGGGCGGGGCGAGTTCGGCGGAGGAGGAGCGGGGATGGTGCCGTCTTGGGGAGGCGGCGCGCCGCCAGGGTTGGCCTTTGGTGCCAGGGGTGTTGGCGCGGGCGGAAAGGGCCCCGCGGGTGGCGGCGCTGATGGCGGCAGCGGAGGCGGTGGTGATGACTTCGCTGCAAGAGGGGTTTGGGTTGCCCTATGTGGAGGCGGCGGCGCTGGGCAAGCCGCTGGTGGGACGGGCTTTGCCGCAGGTGGAGGCGAATATGGCGGGGTTGGGCTGCGGCTTGCGGGGCCTTTACGAATGCTTGCCGGTGGGGGCGGGGCGCTTTGATGCGGCGGCGGAGGCACGGCGGAAGGAGGTGGGGCGAGAGGGGTGGTGCCGCAGGCTGCCGAAAGAGTTGGCGGTTTCCGAGGGGCCGGGGCCGGACGATTTTGGGGGCCTTTCACTCGATGCGCAGTTGGAGGTGTTGAGCAGCGGCGGGGGGCTGCCGGGGGCGGGGCCGCAGCCGGAGGTGCCGTCCTGGCCGGAGGAGGCGCGCGGGGACGTTTGGGTGGAGCGCTTTTTTGAGGAAGCGGAGCCGCAGGGGCCGGCGGAGCCTCTTATTCAGGAGGTGCAGCGGCGCCTGGGGGGTTGGTGGGATCGGCCTTTGCTGTGGCTCTGAGTCGCGGGGAAACGTAAAATTGATAAACATGTCTGAGCTTCACTCCTGGTTTGCCCGACGCGGCTGGCAGCCGTTTCGGTTTCAGGAAGAGGTGTGGGCGGCTTATGCGGCGGGGCGCAGCGGCTTGATCCATGCGCCTACGGGACTGGGCAAAACGCTGGCGGCGTGGCTGGGGCCAGTGGCGGGGGGATTGGGGGCGCGAGCGGGGGGAGCGAAGGGTTTGAGGGTGTTGTGGCTGAGTCCGCTGCGGGCTTTGGCGGTGGATACGGCTCAGGCGCTGCGGGAGCCCTTGGCCGAGTTGGGGTCGGACTGGGAGGTGGGGCTGCGGACGGGGGACAGTTCGGCCAAGGTGCGGGCGCAGTTGAAGGCGAAGCTGCCGGCGGCCTTGGTGACCACGCCGGAGAGTCTCTCGGTGATGCTGAGCGATCCGGATGCGGCGGCCCGGCTGGGGGGGCTGGAGGCGGTGATGGTGGATGAGTGGCACGAGTTGCTTTCGAGCAAGCGCGGGGTGCAGACGGAGCTTTGTTTGGCCCGCTTGCGGAGCTGGAATCCTGGGCTGCGGGTGTGGGGGCTTTCGGCGACCTTGGGGAATGTGGAGGAGGCGCTGGCGGCGCTGTTGGGGGATCGGTCGGGAGATGGGCTGCTGGTGCGGGGCCAGGCGGCTCGGGAGGTTTGTTTGGAGACCTTGTTGCCGGACCAGCGGGAGCGATTTCCCTGGAGCGGGCACTTGGGCTTGAGCATGGTGCCGGCGGTGGTGCGGCAGATTGAGCAGGCGGCCACGACCTTGGTTTTTACGAACACGCGGTCGCAGGCGGAGCAGTGGCATGAGGCGCTGCGGGAGCAGCGTCCGGACTGGAAGGACGTGGTGGCGGTGCATCACGGTTCGCTGGAAAAGGAGGAGCGCGCGGCGGTGGAGGAGCGCTTGCGGGAGGGGACGGTGAAGGCGGTGGTTTGCACGAGCAGTTTGGATTTGGGGGTGGATTTTTCGCCGGTGGAGCAGGTCATTCAGATTGGCAGTCCCAAGGGGCTGGCGCGGCTGCTGCAGCGGGCGGGGCGCAGCGGGCACCGGCCGGGGGCGGTGAGCCGGGTGTATGGGGTGCCGACGCATGCGTTTGAGTTGGTGGAGTTTGCGGCGGCGCGGGAGGCCTTGGGGGAGGGGCGGGTGGAGGGGCGGCGTCCGCTGCGCTTGGCGCTGGACGTGCTGGCGCAGCACCTTTGCAGCGTGGCGGCGGGCGGCGGATTTGCGGCGGCGGCGATGTTGGCGGAAGTGCGCCGCACCCATGCTTTTGCGGAGCTAGACGAGGCGAGCTGGGAATGGGTCCTGGGCTTTATTTCGAGCGGCGGGAAGGCGCTGCGGGCCTATCCGGAATATACGAAAGTTAGCGTGGTGGACGGCCGCTATGTGATGGAGGACGCGGCGCTGCAGCGGCGGCATCGGCTGAACATTGGCACGATTGCGAGCGATCCGGCGATTTCGGTGCAATATAGCAGCGGTCGCCGCTTGGGCACGGTGGAGGAGGGCTTCATGTCGCGGATCAAGCCGGGGGGGCTTTTTATTTTTGGGGGACGCCGCTTGGAGTTGGTGCGCTGCCGCGAACTGAAGGCGGAGGTGCGCGATGCGAGCGGCAAACGGCAGGGCGGGCAGATTCCGACCTGGGTCGGGGGCAAGAGTCCTTTGTCGACGGAGTTGGCGGCGGCGGTGAGCCGCAAGCTGGCGGGAGCGGAGGAAGGGTCAGGGGGAAAGGGTGCGCGCGATCCGGAAATGGAGTGGTTGGCTCCGGTGTTGGCCTTGCAGCGAGCTTGGAGCGCGATTCCGCGCGGCGGGCAACTGCTTATGGAGGAGATCCGTACGAGGGAAGGCTATCACTTGTATGTGTATCCTTTTGCGGGCCGCTTGGTGCACGAGGGGTTGGGAACCTTGCTGGCGTGGCGCTTGGCGCGGCAGCGCCCCTTGAGTCTGGTGGTTTCGTCGAACGACTATGGTTTTGAGCTCACTTGCGGGGAGGAACTGCGGGTGGAGGAGTCGAGTTGGCGGGAGTTGTTTGCCGAGGAATCGCTGCGGGAAGATTTGCTAGAATGCCTGAACACGGCGGAGTTGGCGAAGCGGCAGTTTCGCGGGATTGCGCGGGTTAGCGGGCTAGTGATAGGAGGTTTTCCGGGCCAGCCCAAGACGAATAAGTCGCTGCAAGTTTCGGCGGGGCTGCTCTACGATGTCTTTGCCAAGTATGATCCTGACAACTTGCTTTTGGAGCAGGCGCGGCGCGAGGTCTTGGAGGAGCAGTTGGAGTTTACGCGGTTAGAGGCGGCGCTGCGGGAGTTGAGGGGGCGGGAATGGGTGGTGGTGCGCTGCGCCCGGCTGACGCCACTGGCCTTTCCGCTGTGGTCGGAGGTGCGCAGCAGCAGCTTGAGCACGGAGAGTTTTGCGACGCGTTTGGAGAAGATGAAGCGGGAACTGGATGAGGCGGCGGCGGGGCATGCGGCGGCGGCGGGGGCTGGTGCCGGGCGCATTTCCAGTTGCGGGCCTCTGGGGGGGGGCACAAGCTCGCTTCTACCCAATCCATGAAAATCACCCGCGCCCTGATCTCCGTTTCTGACAAGTCTGGCCTTGATGGCTTTGCCCGAGGTCTGCACGACCTGGGGGTGGAATTGGTGTCCACGGGAGGCAGCGCGGCCTATCTGCGGGGGTTGGGGCTGCCCGTGGTAGAGGTTTCCGACTACACGGGGTATCCGGAGTGCTTTGATGGGCGGGTAAAAACGCTGCATCCGAAGATTCACGGGGGGTTTCTGTATCAGCGGGAAAACCCGGCGCATGTGGAGCGGGCGGCGGAGTTGGAAGTGCCGCCGATCGACCTTTTGGTGGTGAATTTGTATCCGTTTGAAGAGACCGTGGCCAAGCCCGGAGTCAGCTTTGAGGAGGCGGTGGAGAACATTGACATTGGGGGTCCGGCGATGCTGCGTGGGGCTTGTAAAAATCACGCCAGCGTGACCGTGGTGATGGATCCGACCGATTACGTTGCGGTGCTAGAGGAGATGCAGGCGAACAGTGGGGCGACCCACTTGAAGACGCGGGAGCGCTTGGCCATCAAGGTGTTTCAGCGCACGGCGGCCTATGACACGGCCATCGCCAACTACTTGGCCAAGGCGCAGTCGACCGAAGGCTGCTACAGCGTCAACGTACCCTTCTATCAAACGCTGCGGAACGGGGACAACCCGCACCAGAAGGCGAGTCTTTACGGGAACTTTGGGGATTATTTTGAGAAGTTGCAGGGCAAGGAGCTGAGCTACACGAATGTTTTAGACATAGAAGCCGCGGTGGCCTTGGCTTTGGAGTTCAAGCGGCCTACGGTGGCGATTTTGAAGCACACCAATCCTTGTGGGGTGGGCTGCGACGATGACGACCTGCGGGCGGCGTGGGACAAAGCCTTCGAGACCGACCGGCAAGCGCCGTTTGGGGGGGTGATCGTGACCAACCGCCCCCTAACTGAGCGGCTGGCGCGGGTGATTAGCGAGATTTTCACGGATGTGATCATTGCGCCGGAGTTTGAAGCGGATGCGCGGGCGATTTTGCAGAAGAAGAAGAACTTGCGGCTGATGCAGGTAAACCTGGAGGCCTTTAGCAAGTGGCAGGAGCAAAACCCGATTTTGCGCAGTGCGCCGGGCGGCCTGATGGTGATGGACCGGGATGTGCGGGCGTTGGGCTTGCAGGATTTAGAGGAGAAGGCGGTGACGCAGCGTCCCCCGAGCAAGGAGGAACTGGAGGCGATGCGCTTTGCCTGGAAGGTCTGCAAGCACGTGAAGAGCAACGCGATCGTGTTTGGCCGGCACGACCGCACCTTGGGGATTGGGGCCGGGCAGATGAGTCGGGTGGATTCTTGTCGGATCGCGGTGTGGAAGGCCCAGGCGGCGGGGCTGTCGCTGGAGGGCAGCGTGGTGGCGAGCGACGCTATGTTTCCGTTTCCGGATGGCTTGATCGCGGCGGCCAACGCGGGGGCCACAGGGGCGATCCAGCCGGGCGGGTCGGTGAAAGATGGCGAAGTGATCGCGGCGGCGGACGAGCGGGGCATGTCGATGGTGTTTACGGGCTTCCGCCATTTTCTGCATTGAGGGCGGGGGTGGGTTTTCTAACTTTTACAAAGAGCATATGAACCGACTTGAATTGGGCGTCAACATTGACCACGTGGCGACGCTGCGGCAGGCGCGCTATGCGCAGATGCCGGGGGCGCACCATGTGGAGCCTTCGCTTTTGGAGGCGGTTAGGGCGTGTGAGGCGGCGGGAGCGGCGGGGATCACGATTCATTTGCGCGAGGATCGGCGGCACATTCAGGATGCCGATGTGAAGGCGATCCGGGCGGCGGTGCGGACGCGGCTGAATCTGGAGATTGGGAACACGGAGGAGATTGTGGCGATCGCCTGTGCGGCGCGGCCGGACAGTGTTTGTCTGGTGCCGGAGCATCGCGAGGAGATCACCACGGAGGGGGGCTTGGACGTGGTGGGGCAGGAGGCGGCGATTGCGGCGAGCACGGCTCGGCTGCAGCGGGAGGGGATTCGGGTGAGTTTATTCATTGATCCGGAGGCGGCCCAGGTGGCGGCGAGCGCGCGGGTGGGGGCGGATATGGTGGAGCTGCACACGGGAGGCTATGCCAATGCGCAGGGGGCGGAGCGGGAGGCGGAGCTAGGGCGATTGTTGGCGGCGGGGGCTCAAGCGGCGGGCTTGGGGTTACAAGTCAATGCGGGCCATGGCATTACCGTGGGCAATCTGGGGCCGCTGCTGGCGATTCCGGCGCTGCAGGAATTGAACATTGGGCACCACATCATCAGTCGGGCTTTGGTGTTAGGTTTGCAGGGCGCCGTGGCGGAGATGCTAGAGGCGATGGGCTTGCCGGCGGTGGCGCGGAGCTGAGGATTCGGGGTGATTGATTGGGCATGGGGGGCAGCGCCGCCGGGGTGGCCCGGGGCGGTGCGGAAGGGCCCTGGTGGAGGCGGGCAGGGCGGCAGGGCGGCGGTTTTCCTACCAAACGCGAGCCCACAGGGCTTTGAGATAGCGGCCTTCTGGGCAGTTGGACATGACGGGGTGATCGGCGCCGGGGCCGGTGGCGTCGAGGAATTGGAGGCGTCGTTTGGCGCGGTGGGCGGCCTTGGTGACGATTTGTTCGAATTCCATGGGCGAGACCAGGCCGGAGCAGGAGCAGGTTAGGAAGATGCCGCCGGGTTCGACGAGTTCTAGGGCGAGGCGGTTGAGGTCTTCGTATTTTTGGCGGCCGTTTTCTTCGATTTCGTCGCGGCTGTGGACCAGTTTAGGGGGGTCGAGGACGACGACTTCCCAGCGGGGGGCCTCGGTGCGGATCATGGTGCGCAGGTAGCTAAAGGCGTCGGTGTGGACCCAGTCGATGCCGCGGACTTGGTTGAGGTTGGCGTTGCGCTGCGCTTGGGCGATGGCTTTTTCGTCGAGGTCGACGGCGGTGACAGCGGCGGCGCCGCCGAGGAGTTTAGCGGCTAGGGCGAAGCCGCCGGTGTAGCAGCACAAATCTAAGACACGCTTGCCCTCGACGAGGGTGGAGAGCTTGAGGCGGTTTTCGCGCTGGTCGCAGAAAAAGCCGGTTTTGTGACCTTCCTCGAAATTGACTTCATAGCGCACGCCGTGTTCGCGGCATTTGACGGAGCGCACCGCGCCTTGGGCGACGGGGTCGGGGCGGATGCCTTCGATGCGGGCGATGTCGTCGTCGACGCGGATGAGGTGCCGGGAAGTTCCGAGCAATTCATGGAGAAGGGGCATCCATTGGGGGAGGCGCTGCCAGATGCCTAAACTGTGGACTTCGGCGAGGAGGACGTCGCCGTAGCGGTCGATGATGAGGCCACTGAGGCCGTCGCCGTCGGAGTTTACGACGCGGTAGGCTTCGGCTTTGGCGTCGAGTTTGAGGAGGTCGCGGCGGAGTTCGACGGCGCGGGTCAGGGCGCGATGAAAGAAGGAATCGTCGGCGGCTTCCTGCGAGCTGTGGTGGATCATGCGCAGGGGCACGCGGGCGCGAGCGTTGTAAAAACCGGCGCCAAAGCGGTCGCCATTTTTATCGTAGACGGCGACGATGGCACCGGGGTCGATTTTGGGGGAGGTGCCGGCGAGCATGCGGGGGTAGACGGCCGGTTGGTAGGTGAAGTATTTGAGTTGGACCCAGGGGGTGGGCCAAAGTTCGCTGCCCACTGGCGGCGTGTAGCTAGGGGGGGCCGGGGCGGCGCGGCGCATGGGTGGGCGGTAGGGATTCATGCCTCATGCTGCCGCGCGGCCCTGGCACCGCAAACGGGAATCCCGGAGGACTGGAGCTGGAGCTGGAGCTGGTGTGCCGCCGCTTGCCTGGTGGGCGGGGTGTGCCATAGTAGACATGCTTGGGGGATTCTCCTGATTGACTGCTTTCCTGGCCATTTTGTTATGCCGACGCGCCGATCCTTTCTTCAGCTTTGCGGCCTCGCCACTGGCGGGGCGATGGCACCTGCTTTGGCTTCGTGGAATCTTGGGGCGGGGTCGGCGGGCGGGGGCGTGGGGCTGGGGATTGATCGGCTGGCGGGCACGGGCTTTGCGGGATTGCGGGGGAAGCGGGTGGGTTTGATTTTGAATCAGACGAGTGTGGCGGGGAATGGGCTGCCCTCGCGGGTGGTTTTGCAGCGGGGCTTGGGTCGGCAATTGACCGCGCTGTATACGCCGGAGCATGGGTTGGATGGGCGGGAGCGCGCGGGTGAGCGGGTGAGTTCGCGGCGCGATCGGCTGACGGGCTTGCCGGCCTACAGTTTGTATGGCGACACGCGCAAGCCGACGGCGGCGATGTTGGCGGGCGTTGACGTCTTGCTGTTTGACCTTCAGGACATTGGCAGTCGCAGCTATACTTATATCAGCACCATGGCCCTGGCCATGGAGGCCTGTGCCGAGCAGGGGAAGGAATTCATGGTGCTGGACCGGCCCAATCCGCTGGGCGGCCTGCGGATTTCCGGCCCTCCCTTGGCGCCGCCTTGGAAATCGTTTGTGGGCCAGGTGCCCGTGCCCTATGTGCACGGCCTAACGGCAGGGGAGTTGGCGCGCATGATCAATGCGCAGGGATGGATCAAGGCTTGCCCTCGGCTCACCGTGGTGCCGCTGGCGGGCTGGCGGCGGGCCATGGTGTGGCGGGACACGGGGCTGCGCTGGATCGCCACCAGCCCTAACATTCCATATGCAGAGAGTCCGTTTTACTATGCGGCGACGGGCATATTAGGTGGGCTGGATGGGGTGGATATTGGGATTGGGAGTGGGCGTCCGTTTGAGTATGCGGGGGGACGGGGCATCGAGGCTGGGTCCTTTGCGGATGCGCTGGAACGGCGCCGCCTTCCGGGAGTGCGGTTTCGGCCGTATCGCAGCCAAGTCAAACCTGGGTTTGGAGGCGCGCAGCTGCAGATTGATCCGCATGGGGCTACGGACTTGTTGGGGTTGGCGGTGTTGCTAGCGAGCGAGGTTTGTCGGCGCACGGGGAATTCGCCGTTGCGGGCCACCACGGGGGACAGCCGCAGCTTGTTTCACAAGGTGTATGGGAGCGATGCACTTTTTGGGGAGTTGCAGCAAGGTCGGCCGGTGGGCCCCATTGTGGCGTCCTGGCAGCCTTCGCTGGAGGCGTTTCGCCGGGCGCGGCAGCGGCATCTGCTGTATGGTTGAGGGGCGCGGGGGGCTGGGCCCGGGGGGGGGTGGTGGCCATTGCGGTGGCGGGGAACCTATTCTCTGGTTTATCTGGGGAAGCTGTGCTATCGGCTGCCTTCCCCCTTTTTCCCCACCTCAGCCATGCCCGTTAAAAAGTCTGCCGCCCCCGCCAAAAAAGCCGCCCCTGCCAAGGCCACCAAGAAGTCGGTGGCCCCGGCCAAGAAGTCCGCTGCCCCGGCCAAGAAGGCTGCCGCGCGGAAGCGCTTGGCCAGTCCGGCCGATGCCCTGCCGGCTTCGTCGTTGCCTCCAGCGGTGCTGGCGGCCCCCGCCAAGGCCCCGCGGCCTCCCCGCGATATGGGACCGGAGACCCCGGGCACGGCCCTAGCGCGCGCCGTGGCGCAGGCCGCCGACATGAAGAAGGGGGAAGATATCGTGATTCTCGATGTCCGCGGGCTTTCCATGGTGACCGATTTCCTGGTGATCGCCAGTGGCACCTCGATGCCGCACCTGCGGGCCATTCGCAATGAGATCGCCGAGCGCATTAAGGAAGAGCGCGGCGAGAGGGCCCATTCGGCGCAAGGCATGGCGGAGAGCCAATGGATGTTGTTGGATTACGGCGACGTGGTGGCTCACGTTTTCCTGGGCGAAAAGCGCGCCCTCTACGCCCTGGAGGACCTCTGGAGCGATGCGCCGCGCTTGGAATGGGAGCCGATTTGAGGCTCCGGCGCTGGAGGGGGAGAGGGCGCTTTCCCTGCTTCGCCCGGCGCGCTTTCCTCGCGGATGATTGGACCTTGGCTTTAGGAGAGTCCGGGGAAACGTTCGCGCTGCATTTTGCGGCAACCCACTTTTCTTAACCCGACACTGTCATCCTCCATGGGCCGCATCGCGGAAATGTCCATCCAGCAGGTCATCGCGGCCTGCGACATTGTGGAAATCATTGGGGGCTATTTTCCGCTGAAGCGCGCCGGCTCCAGTTTTAAAGCGAACTGCCCCTTCCATACCGAAAAATCGCCATCGTTTCACGTCAATCCCTCGCGGGGCACCTATCACTGTTTCGGCTGTGGCGAGGGAGGCAACGCGATTGGCTTTGTGATGAAGTATGAGAGTTTGCCCTTCGTCGACACGGTGCGGAAGTTGGCAGCGCGCTACGGCATTGTCCTGATTGAAGAGGCGGGCACCCCGGAGCAGGAGGCCTCGGCAGGGCGCCGCGTCAAGCTTTTGGGTTTGCACCGGGACATCGCGCAGTGGTTTCACCAGTTGCTGTTGAGGAGTACGCTGGCGGTCGGGGCGCGGGAATACCTCAAGGCGCGCAGCCTGACCTCGGAGACGGCGCGGCAGTGGACGATTGGTTATGCCCCGGACGAGTTGGGCTACTATCAAGATTGGGCCCAGGAGAAGCGCTATGGCGACGACCTCATGATTGAGGGCGGGCTGTTCGCGTTGCGGGACGAGCAAGACCCGGGGCGAGGCCTCTATGCGCGCTTTCGCCACCGCATCATGTTTCCGATCCGCAACGACCACGGCGACGTCATTGCCTTCAGCGGCCGAGTGCTGCGCGCGGAGGACTCGCCGGCGAAGTATATGAACTCGCCGACGACTTCTATCTTTAACAAGAGCGAGGTCTTTTTTGGGTTCGATAAGAGCAAGCGGGCCATCCACAAGGCGGAGAAGGCGATTATTTGTGAGGGTCAGATCGACATGCTGATGGCCTATGAGGCGGGGATTGACAACATCATTGCCCCGCTCGGCACCGCCCTAACTTCGCAGCACGCACGGCTGCTCAAGCGCCACACCGACCAAGTGGTGCTGTGCTACGATTCGGACAACGCGGGCTACAAGGCGGCGGCGAGCGCTTTTGGGGAATTGAGCCGGGAGGGCATCTTCGTGCGGGTGGCGGCCCTGCCTGCGGGGGAAGACCCGGACTCCTTGATTCGCAAGGAGGGGGTGGAGGCTTTGCGGCAGCGACTCGACAATGCCAAGGATTTTTTTGATTTTCAGATCGACCTGCGAGCCGCGCGCTTGGACTTGAACGATACGCGGGAGCGGATGCGGGTGCTGCGGGAGTTGGCGGAAAATCTGGCAAAGCTGCAGGAGCGCCCGGTGTTGGATGCGGCGCTGAACCGCTGCGCCACCCGCCTGGGGGTGGGACCCGAGGAATTGCGCAAGATGGTGCAGGCGCATTTGTCCCAACAGAGGAAACAGAACGACCGGGCGGCGGAGCGGGATGGGGCGCGCCGAGAGGACGAGGGGGCGGAGCCGGTCGAGGTGGCGCTTCCGGGGCTGCGCCTGCTCCTGCAGTTGGCGCTGACGGACGAGGCGGCGCGCCGCTGGCTGTCTTCTGGGGCGGCGCCTCCAATTTGGTTGGGTTTGGTGGGGGGGGACTTTCTCCAGCGGGTTTTGGAGGCACCCCTGATTCCGGCGGAGCCCGCGAGCATCACGGCCTGGATGAGCACCTTGAATTCGGCGGAGTCCTCCCTGCTAGCGGGTTTGCTGCACAAGGCGACGACCAATGCGGACGGCCTGACCTCCGCCCGCCATGCGCTGGCCAGCCTCCGCGTGCTCGCGGTCACCTCGGAGATCGATCTGCTCCAAAACCAGCTCCGCAGCGCCAATCCGGGCCCGGACTTGGTCATTAGCCTAACGTCCCGGCTCATGACCCTGAAAAAGGAGCTCAATGTGTTGCAGGCTGAGCTTCGGCATATTCCCGAGGTGGGTTGAGCGGCTGGGTGGGATTGGACGCCCCCCTTGGGCCCGGCCTGGGAAAAGAGCCCTGACGCTGAAATATGAGACCGCTTACCTCCTTACCCGGTGGGGCCATTATAAAATTAGTTTAAAATATACTTCCATGAAACAACTTTCTTTTCGGTTTAAACCCTGGGTTCGGGGGAGCGGCGGCCTGATGACTGGGCTGGCGGCCAGCCTGGCGGCGCTGGATTTGGCGGGGGCGGCGGCGGATGTCACGGATGTGACGGCGAAGGTGGCCACGGCGGTGAAGGATGAGATCGTTTCGATTTTGGCTACGAACGACCTCTTTGGCGACACTGCCTCGGGGGTGCCGAAGAAATTGAAGGTCGACTACCGCGTTGGCGATACAAAATACAGCAAAGAGGTGGCGGAGAACGGGAGGTTGGAAATTGCGGCGCCGTCTGGCCAGAAATTGGTGATTTTAAAGGCTAGTTATGGGCCGGCGGACGGTTCGGTGCCGATTCCGGTGGTGGCGGTGGATTTGACGGCGAATCCGCAGGAGGTGGTGCAAGTGTTGGACGGGTTTAAAATCGAGCACGTGCTCCGCGCGGATCTAGCGAAGAACGGTTCTTGGATCTGTATGCAAAAGGACCCGCAGGGGCGCTTGCTGCTGGGAGGGCAGGGAAAACAACCGATCACCCGAGTGACCTTGGAGAATGGCAAGTGCGTTAAATCTGAAGTGCTCCACATACCCGTTAGTGAAACCATGGGGATGCTCTTTGTGGATGGGGCGCTTTACATCAATGGCAGTGGCAGCAAGGGCTTTGGGCTTTACCGCTGCAAGGACACCAAGGGAGACGACAGCTTCGATGACGTGGAGCTGTTGCGGGAGTGGGTGGGGGGCTCGGGCGAGCACGGTGCCCACGGCTTGGTGCTGGGAGCGGATCGGATGCTCTATGCGGTGTGCGGGAATTTTACGGATGCCCCGAAGGATTTGGTGGCCAGTTCACCGCACCGCAACTTTGCCGACGACCTGGCACTGAAGCGCATGGAAGACGGGAATGGCTTTGGCGTGGGCAAGCCGCCTCCCGGGGGCTATGTGTTGCGGATGGATCTGGATGGCAAGAATGCGGAATTGTTTTCCGCCGGCCAGCGGAATGATTACGATATTGCCTGCAATGCTGACGGCGAGTTGTTCGGTTTTGACAGCGACATGGAATGGGACTGGGGCAATCCCTGGTATCGTCCAGTGCGGGCTTTTCATGCGGTGCGCGGGGGCGATCACGGGTTCCGCGAGGGCAGCGCCAAGTGGCCGGAATACTATCCGGACAGTTTGCCGGCCTCGGTTACGATCGGGATTGGCTGCCCCACGGGGGTGGTCTTTGGCACGGGGGCCCACTTTCCGGCTAAATACCAGAAGGCCTTTTACATCTGCGATTGGACCTATGGGCGGATCATCGCGGTGCATTTGACGCCGGATGGCGCGAGCTATAACGGGACCTGGGAAAACCTGGTGGCGCCCAAGTCGCTGCTGAGCAAATCGGGAAAAGTGCCGTTGAACCTGACTGATGTAGTGATTGGCGGGGATGGCGCCATGTATTTTACAGTGGGCGGGCACAGCACGCAGTCGGATTTGTTTCGGGTGAGCTACGCCGGAAGCGAGGCGGCGGCAGCGCTTCCGGCAGAAGCCTTGCGCGACGCGGCGGGGCGCGAAGAACGGGCTCTGCGCCACCGCCTGGAGGCCTTCAATGTGAAGGAAGATCCTGCGGCGGTGAAGGCGGCCTGGGTTCATTTGGGCCATCCAGACCGCTTTATTCGGTATGCGGCGCGCCTGGCCTTGGAGCGCAATCCAGTGTCAGGCTGGCAAGCCCAGGCCCTAGTGGAATCTCGGGCGGATGCCGCTTTCACGGCCTTGTTGGCCTTAGCGCGGGTGGGGGCGGCGGACAGCCAGGCTGACATCTTGAAGGCCTTGGCGAAATTTCCCGTTGCCAAGCTCACGGAGGAGCAGGTGTTGGCTAAGCTGCGGGTGATTGAGGTTTCGCTGGCGCGCCAGGGGATTCCTTCCGGGGCGGTGGCGGAGACGTTGCTTGCCGAGGTGAGCCCGCTCTATCCGGCGAAGACGGAGTTTGCCAATCGGGAGCTGTGCCAGATTTTGTTGGCGCTGAATGCGCCGGAAGCGGTGGCCCGGACGGTCGGTTTGCTGCGCTCGGCGCGCACCCAGGAGGAACAGATTAGCTATGCCACGGCCTTGCGCAGCATTAAGCTAGGCTGGACAGAGCGTTTGCGCCGGGACTACCTCTCTTGGTGGAACGAGGGCCGCTCCACGGAGCATCCCGAGCATGTGAAGCAGTGGTTTGCCGATGTCGGGATCAACTTCAATAACGGATCGAGCTTTAAGGGTTTCCTGAACAATGCCCTCAAAGAGGCCAAGGCCAGCATGACGCCTGAAGAGTTAGCCGCGATGGGCGATCTCACCAAAATCAAGTCGGCCACTCCCGTGGTGACGGCGCTGCGCCAGGTGGTGAAGGAGTGGAGCACGGCGGATTTGCAGCCGTCCTTGGGAAAAGTGAGTGGCGGGCGAGACTTTGCGCGGGGCAAGGCGGTGTTTGAGGCGGCGCAGTGCGCCTTGTGCCATCGCTACGGCGAGCAGGGCGGCGCGGTCGGGCCGGATTTGACCAATGTGGCCACCCGCATCAAGCGGCAGGACTTGCTGGAATCGACCACGGAGCCATCCAAGGTGCTTTCGGAACAATATCTCAGCACGGTGTTCACGCTGCAGGATGGGTCGGTGGTGGCGGGTCGGGTGAGCCAGGAGAGCGCGGATCAAGTGGCGGTTTTGACCAATCCCTTCGATGCGAGCACTACGGCTGCGGTGGCCAAGGCGAAGATCAAATCGCGCGAGGCTTCGAAGGTTTCGTTGATGCCGCCAGGGCTGCTGAACACGTTTAAGGAGGATGAGATCCTCGATTTGCTAGCCTATTTAGAATCCATGGGTGACCCTAAACACCCTAATTTTAACAAACAATAAGCAGGGAGGTTTTCGGCCTGAACAGCGCTGGGCTGTTCAGGTTGTCGGGGTGAGGGTGAAGGTGAGGGTGAAGGTGAGGGTGAGGGTGAGGGTGAGGGTGAGGCCAACTTGGTGTGCCATGCAACCGTCATAGCGGCGGTAAAAACACAAAAATAGCTCTTGCCTAGACAGAAAATCTACAATAAATTAAAGCCTGCATCCAGGCCGTGTGGTCATTTTAATTTTGTTTGATCACAGTTATGACCTATCCTGTTATTAAGGTAAGCCTTCCCGGAGTCAGGGTATGTTTGGTGCTGGGCTTGGGAATCACCGGAATCTTCTCGGCGCGCGCAGGGGATGCATACGCGGCGGGTGGCAGCTATTGGGAAGCGCCAATTCCGATGTCGATTCCGCCGTGGCAGAGCCAATACAAACTGAGGCCTGATGAGACAGACAGACTAACAGCGGCGGACGTAGTGGGCCCTGACGGCGTTGTTTATCCAAACTGGAAGAACGTTGGCGTGCAAGGTGGTATTCCAGATGTGCCGGTGGTTGTGAGCTTGGCGGACCTGGGGGCCCAGCCATCCACAGATATCTCCGGCCTGATCCTCACGGCCTGCGCAAATGCGGCCGCTTTGGGCGGGGGGGCGATCCTGATCGGGCCAGGCACCTTTTTCCTCGATAGTCCCGTTGTGATTACCCAGAGCAACGTGGTCATTCGCGGTTCAGGCAGAGATGTGACGCGGTTGGTGTTCCGTTATAGCTTGGCCAATCCAAAAGCCATGACGGCTTGGGAGATTATGAATACCTGGCCTGAGCCGGCGGCGTTTCTTTTTAAGGGTGGGGCCTTAGAGTCATTGGAGCGGCCTCTGGCGGCGGACGGCAAGCGCGGCGATACGGTCCTCTCGCTCAATACGATCGGCGACCTTCAAGTTGGCGACAAAATCATGTTGCGCGCGCCGGTCACCGCTCGTTGGCGAGCTATCACCAAGGACCAATCGGCGGGGGCATGGGGAACTCGCAGCAATTATTACGAAATTCGGGCGATCAACACCACCGGCAACACGATCGCGATCGGGCAACCGCTACGCATCGATTTCCCGGTTATTGACGGCAGCAACCTGCGGCGGATGCTTCCGATCGAACGCGGTGGCGTCGAGGCGTTGACGATTGAGCATACAGATACCCTGCCGATTCACACCGTGAGTTCCCAATGGGCTTGGAACTGCTGGGTGAAGAATGTTAGTGTGCTCAACAGTGGTCGCTCTGGGGTTCATTGGATGAGCGCCAAGTGGTGCGAGGTGCGCGATTGCGAATTCGATTCCTGCTGGAATCACGGAGGGGGGGGCATGGGTTACGGGGGCTTCACCCAGGCTTCGGATTGCCTGATGGATGGTTGCCAATGGATCAACTACCGCCATGCGCCTATGGTCCAGTTTGGCGCCCAAGGCAACGTGATTCGCAACTGCACCATGGAGGGGAGCGATGCGCAGTGGCACGCCGGTTGGTCGACTGAAAACCTATTTGAGAACTGCGTCATTCTTCCTCCCCGCACCACCTTTACAGACTCCACGCCTCGCTACAAAGCAGGAGGCTACGGTGCATACGGTTTTGGCATGTATTCCACGCCCTCGAATGATACTGATCACGGGCCCAACGGACCGAGGAACGTGGTCTATAACTGTGACGTCCGCTCCGATCGCGATGGTGTTTACGGCCGTGGTGCCAGCGAGAACTGGCTCTTCCTGCATAATCGCTTCGTCGTTGACGGCATCGGCGCCGGAGGTTTCTACGCCGAGAGCGGTTTTTTCGATACCATCATCCGCAACAATGTCTTCGTCCTGAAGGATTCCACAAAGCCCATGCTTTATCTGCGAACTCCGGATTGTGCGCGTATCGAGTTGGTGGGAAATACCGTCTATGGTGGCAGCGGTGCCATCGTCGCAGGAGTGGCGGACGCGGCGCTAAACCAAGGGAACCAAGCCCTGCCGGCTGTCGAACCCACTGCGGCCACTCCGCCCCGCCCCGTGGCCACCCCTGCTTCGATTTATCTCTGGCAAAAAATTCCATATGCCCCGACAGTTCCGAATACGCTTTACGCGATGATCACCGGCCCGGCAAATGCCGCCGAGGTCACGCTTTACTGGCAAAGCACCCCCGGCCAAATGTATACGGTAGAAGCTACGACCAACTTGACTGCTGGGTTTAAAATCATTCTTGATTCTAACATTCCAGCCACCGCGCCGATGAATGTTTATATCGACAAAGTTAGTGATGTGCGCCAGAAGTTCTACCGCGTCGTGACGCATTGACAACTGCGAGTCGCACCCTAGGAAGATGGGCCCGTGAAAACGCGGCGGCGGATTTTTCCGGGATTTTCTGGTGGCCGAGCGGTTTTCATTTTCTAATTAAAAAAGTGTCGGGGCGCTTCTTTTTGGCTCGTTGTCCCCGGAATGGACGACTCTTGCGGCATGGTGAGCATCTTGTACGTTAAGGTAGACGTAAAATCGGCCCCCACGCGTCTCCTCAGGCAGGTTGCCGCTCCCTTTTTCCGGGAGGCGCGGTCGCTCTGGGTCTAGGTGGCCCCAGCTTTACGCATATTCCATCCGACGGTCTTCAAATAG
>CALQKQ020000024.1 GCA_943331195.2 Akkermansia muciniphila
CCCGGCTCCCGCCCCGGCTCCTGCCCCGGCTCCTGCCCCGGCTCCCGCCCCGGCTTCCCCTCCAGCCGCCAAATAAGGCCCCCAGGCCTGCGCCGCCACGCCCCTCCCCTCGCAGCAAAGCTTGAGCAGCAGGTTGGTCGGCTCCCCAGCCCTCCTCCTCCTGAAGTATCCCCATGCCCAGCCTCGCCCTCTCCGCCGCAGAAGCCGCCGCCTGGCGCGATCAACTCCACGCCTCCGGCAAACGCCTCGTCTTCACCAGCGGCTGCTTCGATATCCTCCACGCCGGGCACGTCCGCTACCTCCACCAGGCCCGCGCCCTCGGCGACGCCCTCGTCATCGCCCTCAACTCCGACGCCTCCGTCCGCCTCCTCAAAGGCCCCTCCCGTCCCATCAACTCCCAGGACGATCGCGCCGAAGTCCTCCTCGCCCTCACCGCCGTCGACGCCGTAGTCATTTTCGACGAACCCCGCACCACCTCCCTCATCCACCTCCTCCGCCCCCACCTCTTCGCCAAGGGCGGCGACTACTCCCTCGACACCTTGGACCCCGAAGAACGCCAAGCCCTCGACTCCATCCCCAGCGAAATCCACCTCCTCCCCGCCCTCCCCGGACGCTCCACCACCGCCGCCCTCGCCAAGCTCGCCCTCCCCCCGCGCCTCCCCCGCCTCGGCATCCTCGGCTCCGGTGAAGGCTCCAACTTCGCCACCCTCCTCGACGCCATCGCCGACGGCTCCCTCCCCGCCGAAGTCGCCCTCGTCCTCTCCGATAACCCCCAGGCCCGCATCCTGCAGCGCGCCCGCGACCACGGCATCGACGCCGCCTATGTCGACCCCGGGCCCCACCCCAACCGCTTCAGCCCCGCCGCCCAACAGGCCGTCAGCGACCAATTCCAGGCCGCCAACTGCGACCTCATCGTCTGCGCCGGTTTCATGCGCCGCCTCAAAGATCCCGTCCTCCGCGACTTCGCCGGACGCATCGTCAATATTCACCCCTCCCTCCTCCCCGCCTTCCCCGGCCGCGAAGCCTGGGCCCAAGCCTTCGCCGCCGACGTCCCCGAAACCGGCTGCTCCGTCCACCTCATCGACGCCGGCATCGACACCGGCCCCATTCTCGCCCAAGCCAAAGTCCCCCGCCTCCCCAGCGATACCGTCGACGACCTGCGCCGCCGCATCCAAGCCGCCGAACACCAGCTCTTCCCCGCCGCCATCCGCGACCTCCTCGCCTCCCTGCCCCCCCGCCCCTCCACCTGATTCCCCCCCCAGCCCTCCTCTCCGCAGACCCCAAGGCCCCCCCAAGGACGCCAAAAAGCTTATAAATTCTAGAAAAGGAGCGCGCTCCCGCCATGGGAGTCTACTGTATCGTGAAATTTAACTTTTTCGGAAGTTTAAGCTACCTAAAGCATATTTTCCTCCAGGCCTTTCCTGCTACTCAATCCTAGAAAATATCGCCTCCCGGCCCCCCCTCTGACCTCCCCGGCTACCCTCCCGAAGCCGCAGCACCAAAGTCCCCGCCCCGGCGCCACCTTGCCTGGCCAAGCTGAACGCACTCCGCCGAGGAGTCCCCTCCCCGTCCCCCGAGGGAGGAACTATCCCGCCCAAGCAAAGCCCTGCGCCAAGCCGCTCCCCCCTGCTCCCGTTCCCGGCTCGCCTAACTAGCCGCGCCCGACCCATTGAGAAAGACCTCCCAGTCCTTCACCTGCAGCGTGTTTTTGATAAAAGCCGTCGCCGGCACCGCGCGGGGCGCTTCCGGGGCCCGCATCAGGCGCAACCCCGCCTCTTCTGGCGTCCGGTTCCCCTTCTTGTGATTCACCAGTTTGTGCGAAAGCACGCAATTCTCCCAAGTGGTGCGCCCCCCACGCGACCGCGGCAGCACGTGGTCAATGTTCCCCTCCCCCGCCGCCAACTGCCGACCGGTATATTGACACACCCCGCGGTCCCGCATCCACAGGCCCCGCAGCGAAAACCTCAAGCGGCGCATCGGCACCCGCCCAAACCGCGTCAGCACCAACACCGTGGGAGCCCGCACCGGACCGCGCACCGTGCGCACCGGTTGATCCGCTTCGCGCACCGGCAACAGCAGCCATTCCAGCCACGGCACGGGACGCAAATCCCCCGTACTAATATCCAGCCCCATCGCCGCCCCCGTCGCCATCAGGCCAAAGGCTTCCGCCGGCGTCTTGACATCAATCGCCTGCCAATGACGGTTCAGCACGAGGACAGAGGGGCGTTCGAGTACGGAAGACATAGAGGCGCGTGGCTGGTCTAAACCAGTCGCGTCATCCGCGCATCACATCGCTCCTCGCGGATAAACACCGACGGCTTGAGATCCCCCACTTATCCCGCAGCCTCCCCATCTTGCCAAACGAAATTCTTGACAGCCTCGACAAGCGTCTCGCCCCCCGCCACCGCCGCCCTCAGTCCCGCGTCGCGAAAAAAACCTCGCCGTCGCCATTGAAAAAATGAATCAAGTTCTGCGTCGCCCGCAGCGCCTGGCGCGGGACGCTCTCGTAGGTGCGACTCCCAATGTGCGGGGTGATCATGACCTTGGGATGATGCAGCAGCGGGTGGTCTGGCGCCGGCGGCTCGTGCTCCATCACATCGGCGGCATAGCCCCCCAGTTGTCCGCTCTCCAGCGCCGCCAGCAACGCCGCCGCGTCCACCAATTCTGCCCGAGACGTATTGAGCAGCAAGGCCCCCCGCGGCAACAAAGCCAGCCGCTCCGCATTCATCAGATGCCGACTCGCCGCACTCAGCATGGTGTGCAAACTCAAAATGTCCACCCCGGCCAAGAGGCTTTCCAAGCTCTCGTGCCGCACCACCTGCTGCTCCTCACAAAACGCCTCCGGCCAATAATTACCGAAAGCATGCACTTCCATCTCAAAGCCGCGACACCGCCGAATCATCTCCTGCCCAATCCGCCCCAAGCCCACCACCCCAATCCGCTTCCGCCACAACTCGTTGCCCGTGATCCGCTTCCACTCCCCCGCGCGCGTCGCATTGACCGATTCCACCAGATTCCTGGAAAAGGCCAGCATCAGGCAAAACGTGTGCTCCGCCACCGTCGTGTGGTTCACCCCCGGCGTGAACAGCAGCGGAATCCCAAACGCCTCGCAGGCCTTGATATCGATCTTGTCTAGCCCAATCCCATATTTGCTAATCACCTTGAGCCGCGGCTGGCTCTTCGCGATCACCTCCCGCGTAATCTCGTCGTCGCCACAAAGAAAGCCGTCGAACTCCCCCGCCAATTCCAGCAGGCGGGCTTCCCGCAGCGGCCCCCGCTCCCGCACAATCTCATAGCCCTGAGCCTCCAGCAAAGCGTGGTGGTCTCCAGGAGTATCCTGATAGCTCGTGGTCGTCAGAAGAATGCGTTTCATAAAATAAGCAGCGTCGCGCGTGGTCGCTCCCCTTTCCTAAAAGCGCGCCGCTCCCATCGCAAGCGCCCTCAGCTGGCCGCAAACACCGCCCCCCAAGCCGCCTCCACCTGCGCCTGCCACTTTTCTAAAAAAGCCGCCCGCTGCCCCAAGGGCCCCAGCACCGCCCCCTGCGCCACCCCGCGCGCCCGCGCCGCATCCGCCGCCACCAAGGCCTCCTCCAACGCCTCCCGCGCCGCTCGCAGCGCCCCCCCAGCCGCCTCCAAGCCCTCCTGCACCCGCATCTCGCGCCCCGCCAAACCCGCCCGCGCCAAAAAAGTGCTCGCCGCTTGGCGCCGCCGCACCCACTCCCCCGCCGCTCCCACCGCCGCTCCCACCTTCGTAAACAACCCCACCAGCGCCTCATCCATCACCGCCGCCCGCGCCACCACCACCTCCGGACTTTCCAAGGCCACCAAATGGCGCAACCGCGACGCCACCGGCACCAAGCGCCGCGCCGCCTCATTGAGCTCCTGAAACCGCCGCGTCCGCGCCGCCCGATCCCCCTCATCCCCTGCCGCATCCGGATGGCACGCCGCCGCCGCTTGCTGAAACGCCAATCGCACCTCGTCCGCCGTCAACGCCGCGCGGCGGGGCAGTCCCAGCAAAGCAAAAGCATCGGTCTCCATAAGAAGTAACAGCGGGCCACAACGGGCTAAAACGAGCTAAAACGAGCTAAAACATCCAGCAAAACGCCAAACCAGCGCGCCCCTTAGGCCGCAAAACTCTCCCCACAAGAACAAGTCACCAGCGCATTCGGGTTAGAAACCTTAAACCCGCCCTGCTGCAAATCCTCGCTAAAATCCAATTCCGACCCACTCACAAACAGCGCGCTCTTCGGATCAATCACCACCCGCACCCCCCCGCTCTCCACCATAATATCCCGCTCCGCCGGCCCATCCACCAAGTCCATCTTATATTGCAGCCCAGAACAGCCGCCCCCCACCACCGCCACCCGCAAGGCCCCATGCTCCGCCCGACCCTGCTTGCGCAACAAACTGCCCAAGCGCGCACTGGCACCAGGCAACACCTTAATGAGGCGCTCGTTGCCAATCTTAAAAGTCACCGGCCGCGCCGGGGAGGAGGAGGGAACATGCATCGTGCCACCACCATATGGCGGGTCCTTCCCCCGTCAACCCGCCGGACAACCCCCACCCGTAGCGCCGTCCTATGAAAACAATAAGTTGCCGGATTCCCGGTTTTGGGTATCATCGCCGAGAAACCCGCCCCTCGGCCCCCACTTCCGCTCTCTCCTTCCGCTCTTTCCTTCCCCTTCTCCCCGCCATGAACCAGCCTTCCGCCACCCCCTCCAACCGCAAGGGCCGCCTCCTCCTCGGTGCCCTCGGCCTCACCCTGACCTTTGGCGGCATCAGCTCCAAAATCAATAACGACCTCACCCTCGAAAACAACTCCCTCGACCGGGAAGTAAAACACCAAGAACATACCATCGCTGAAAAAACCAGCGAAGTCTCCAAACTCAGCGGCCAACGCGACAACCTCACCGCCGAAAAAACCCAGCTCTCCCACCAAGTCCTCTCCCTCGGCACCGAACTCGCCGAACGAAAACTCAAAGTCGCCGACCTCGACCAAAAACTCCTCGCCACCAACGCCTCCCTCGAAAAAACCCGCAGCGAACTCGATGCCTCCAGCGGCCGCGAAAAAGACCTCACCGGTAAACTCGAACTCGCCGCCCGCCGCGAATCCACCCTCCGCGCCGACCTCACCGCCGGCGTCGAACGCGAAGGCGGTCTCAAAAATACCATCGCCAGCTTAGAGCGCGCCCGCACCGACCTCAATAGCGCCCTCGAAATGCGCGGTGCCGAACTCGCCGAAGCCCGCAAACGCGAGGATTCCATCAAAACCGATCTCAACGCCCGCCTCGGCGAACTCAAACTCGGCCAAGCCCGCGAAACCATGCTCAAAGGCGAAGTCCTCGCCGGCATCCAACGCGAACAATCCGCCAAATCCTCCCTCGGCGCCCTCGAAAAAGAAAAAGCCGACATGGCCGCCGCCATGAAATCCAAAGCCGACGAAATCGCCAAACTCGACAAAGGCCTCGGCGACCTCAACAAGGCCTTCGCCGACGCCCAATCCACCAAAGACGCCCTCCTCAAAACCAACGAAACCCTCGGCAAAGAAAAGCTCGAACTGATGGGCGCTCGCGACATCCTCCAAAAGCAAATCTCCGAATTAAGCGAAAAAATCAAAGCCCTCAGCGACCAAAATAAAGGCCAACAAAGCACCCTCCAGAGCCTCCAAAAAGAAAAAGATATCGTCGCCGATCAGTTCAAAATCGTCAAATCCGAAGTCGAAGCCATCGCCCGCCAGCGCGATAGCATCAAAGGCGAACGCGACCAATTCCAAGGCGCCTGCAACGAACTCATGGGCAAGCTCCAGCAGCTCACCGAAAAAATGAAGGGCCTCGAAAAAGACTTCACCTCCCTCGACTCCCTCCGCTCCGAAGCCTCCAGCCTGATCAACGCCCGCCCCTGACGCCCCGGCGGGGCCGCCCCAAGCCCCCAAGCCTGCCACCGCGCGCGCGACCAGGCTCCGCAGATCCCCCTGCCCTCACCGCCGCTCCGCCGAAATCTAGGCTTCCTGGTGCCCGGCGACCAGTTGCCCGAGCAGCCCCAGCACGGTTCCTTGAAGGGACTCCAGGGGATGAAACCAGCGCGCGTCAGCGGGCGACCGGCGCATCTCCAGCGTGGCCGGCACATGCAGAAAAATCGCCCGCTGATGGGCGGAATGCCCCGGGCGACGGGTCAGGTGAAGCAAGCGATAGTAAAGGTGATTGCACACAAACCGCCCCGGATCCGCGCTGTGGCGAACCGGCAACGCCGCCGCCGTCGCCTCCGGAAGCAGGGAAACCAAGCCGCTCCGCAAGTGCGGCGGCCCGCGCTCCAAGAGGCGCTGGCCCTGCGGTTGCAGCCCCGCGTTGTCAGGAATGCGGTAATCTTGCTCATTCCAGGCTGTAGTTTCGATGGAAAGCTCCGCCCGACCCGAAACCCCCAAGGCCACCACCCAGCGCGGCCGGTCCCGCCGCAGGGCCGCCGACAAGCGGCGCCACGCGGTCGGCCCGCTCACGGGAAGGGTTAGCCCTTGCACCAAGACTCCACCCCCTAGCCAGCTGCCATGGAGGGCCTGCGCCAGCGCCCCCGAGGGATTGAAGGCATCCCCCCCAAAGGGCGCAAAGCCGGTGAGGAGCAGGCGAGGGGCGGCGGCCGGGCTCATTCCAAAAGGACGTTTTGTTGGGCGATCAACTTCTCCGAGACCTCGCTGACGCCGCCTTCCCCATTGCCGCTAAAACTAGAATTCGCCAGTACATTAGCAATGCAGCTGATGTCGTTGATGCGCAGGCCGACCCCTCGGCTTCCCCGCACCACCAGGTCGCTGAAGATATTTCCGGTGCAAGGCGTGTTGCCGTGGCCATCGGCCTGCGCCACAAAGATGCCCTGGGCTCCATTCCCGCTCACCGTCAGATGGTTGAAGTTATTAAAGTTGCTGTCGCGCATGAAAATGCCTTGGCTGCCATTCCCCTCTAGCCGGGCGTGGGAAATGATATTGCGGTTAAAGCGCAGATCAATGCTGATGCCCGCCGCTTCGTTCCCGTGCAGGTCGAGTCGCGTGAAAAAGCTCTCCTCCGTCTCATAGGCGGCCAGGCCGTCGAAGTGGTTCCCATAGGAAGTGAAGTCGCTAACGTGAATCCGGCGACTGTGTTTCTCCAGCACCAGCCCCCCGCTGCGGGCGGCCCGGGTGGTGACATGTTCCACCCGAATGTCCTCGGCGCTGCGGATGGTGAGGGCGTTGTTGCGAATGAAGGAAAGCCCCCCTTGGTCGCAGGGCCCGCCGTGGCATTCGCTCCCCTGCTGATGGCGGTTTCCATCGAGCACGAGATGGCGCAGCGCAATGCCGCGCACCTTGCGCTCCGGCGGCGTCTCCAAGGGCCCGATCACCACTAAGGGGCACTCTGCGCCATCTCCGAGCACCAGCACCGTGCCCTCCCCCGCGCCGCTCAACTCCACGTAGTCCCGGTCCAACACCAGCGGCCGCTCCACCACATAGGTCCCAGCCTCCAGAAAAATCCGACCGCCCCGCGCCGGCAAGGCAGCCAGAGCCCTAGCAATAGCTTCGCCGCCGCCCCCGCGAACCCGCATCTCCACGCAGCTCTCGCTTGCAGTCGGGCTCGCTGGACCCGCAAGCCCCGGCTCAACCCGGCTCCACTGGACCAGGCCGAAGGCGGCCAGCGGGACGCCCATAGCGAGAGCCGACAGGGTGGCGATGCGCCTAGTGGTGTGGATTTTCATGGGGTCCTCCTTGGGGTTTGGGCACAGATCCGGGCTCAGAGCGCCAGCTCCCTCCCCTCATTTAGGGCCGAGGGAATTGCTTATAGTCTGCCAGTTTTCCCCCCAGGGAACAAGACATTACGTCCGCAGATTCCGCCGCGCCGCCTCCCCGTCTCAGGCCCCGCCCTCCGGCCGGGGTACCTCAATCGCCTCGCAAACCTGGCGCCAGCCGGGAAAATTCCACTTGTTGGGAAAATCCCGACATTGCTGGGGCTTGACCTCATTGATGCGGCAGTCGTTGCCGCTCAGGAAGATACAAGAATCATCGGCCTGCTCGATGAGGGAAAGCCCCGCGCGGTCCGTGCGCAGCCGGGTGTAGCCGCCAATGAAGTCGTCCACCTCCAGCTGGAGAAAAGCCGCGATGGCCTCGATTTCGGAAGGGCCCACCTTGACGTCCCCTGGCCAGCGGCAACAGGCGGTGCAGCGCTGGCATTTCCAGTAGTGGTCGGCCGGGGGAAGTTCGGAGGCCATCTGAGGTCTGAGGAGGGGGCTGGGCACGGGGTTTAGCCTAGGCGGGAGCACCGCCCAGGGCGCGGAGTCACTTGGCAAAGTGGTCCGCAATGGCCTTGATGAGCCCGGGAATGTCGTGCGAACTGGGCACGATGTGTGCCTTGAGTCCGTGGCGCTTCAGCGCTGCCGTGGTCACCGGTCCAATGCTCGCGATTTTGCAGCCAGGGGGAATCGGCAGTTGCAAGGCCATGAAGTGGTCCACCGCGCTGCCGCTCGCAAAGGTGAGCACGTCAGCGCCCTCCTCGCGAAAGCGCGCCTGCCCTCCCGCCACATCCTCCGTTTCCGGAACCGTGCGGTAGGCGATGGCCTCGTCCAAAATCACCCCCTTGGCGAGCAGTTGCTCCGCCACGACATCCCGCGCCGACTCCCCTCGCACCCACAGAACCGTCTGATTGTCCAAGCTGCCGGCGTGCTCTTCCAATTCCGCGACGAGGGATTCCGCGACAAATTTCTGCGGCACAAAGTCCACTCCCAAACGATATTCCGCCACCTTTTTGGCCGTGCCCGGTCCAATGGCGACGATTTTGACGGCCCCGATTTCGCGGGCGTCTTTGTACAGTTTAAAGAAGAGCTCAAAGAAAGCCTCGACGCCGTTAGGGCTCGTGAAAATGATCCACTCATAGCGGTGGCAATCCTGCACCATTTCACCAAACCCGAGCAGATCGTGGGGCTTTTCGATGCGAATGGTAGGAAGCTCATAGGTGTCCGCCCCCAGCGCGCGCAGCCCCTGGCTGAGCACTCCCGCCTGAGCGCGGGTGCGCGTCACCACAATG
Source organism: Akkermansia muciniphila (assembly GCA_943331195.2). Taxonomy (GTDB): domain Bacteria; phylum Verrucomicrobiota; class Verrucomicrobiia; order Verrucomicrobiales; family V1-33; genus CAIZWU01. The sequence goes on from CALQKQ020000024.1 coordinate 9,036, forward strand.
CGCTTTCCAAAGAGGGGTCGGCGCTCAAACCAATTCAATTCCGGGCGCAGCGCCACCGTGCCCCCAATCACGCAGACCGCCGGGGCCTTGAAGCCATGCGTTTCCACCAGCTCCGCGATGCTGCTCAAGGTGCCCGTGAGGGTCTGCTGACGCCCCGTCGTCGCCCAGCGAATCAGCGCCACCGGCGTCTCTCCCGCCGCCCCGTGCGCCATCAGCTTCCCCGTCAGCTCGCCCATCCGGCCCACCCCCATGAGCATGACCTTGACCCCATCCGCCTGGGCGATTTTGGCGAAATCGAGACTGCTCACTTCCTTGGTAGGATCCTCGTGGCCTGTGAAAATGGTCAGCTGCGTATTGAAATCGCGGTGCGTCACCGGAATGCCCGCATAGGCCGGGCCCGCGATGGTCGAGGAAATGCCAGGAACCACTTCAAAAGGACAACCCGCCGCATAGAGCTCCTGCGCTTCCTCGCCGCCGCGCCCGAACACATAGGGATCGCCGCCTTTGAGCCGCGTGACCACCTTGCCTTCTAACACTTTACGGATGAGGAGCTGGTTGATCTCTTCTTGGGGGAGGGCGTGGTTGGCGGCTTGTTTGCCCACATAGAGCAACTCCGCGCCGGGTTTCATCCAAGCGAGCACCTGCTTGTTGACCAAATAGTCATAGGCCACCACATCGGCGGCCTCAATGCACTCTTTGGCGCGCAAGGTGACGAGGCCGAGATCGCCGGGGCCAGCGCCGACGAGATAACAAATTCCTGGGGTAACGGGAAGCAACATGGGGAAGGCAGTGAAGCGCGGCCCGGGCGGAAAGGCAAACGGCGGATGCAGCGCCCCGCCGCCTCCTTGGGGCGCGTTTTGCCCGCCGCGCGCTCCCTGCTGGCCAACGGGCCGAAATCTGCTACCGCTACAAGGCCTTCCCCATCCGCCCATGACTGCCCGCCTCCTGCCCCTCCTCGCCGCCGCCCTGCTGCTCTCGCCCGCCGCCGCCCAAGTGCCCGCCAATCTCGTCGCCGAGGGCATTCCCCCGCTCCCCCCCGACCTGGTCGAGGCCGCCGGCCGCTACGGGGAATTCCGCGCCGCCGCCCTGCAAAGCTGGCACCCGACCCGCAGGGAAATGCTCATCACCACCCGCTTCGGCGCCACCCCACAACTCCACCGCGTCAACCATCCCGGCGGCGCCCGCCAACAATTGACCTTCTCCCCCGAACCCATCAGCGCCGCCTCCTTCCAGCCCCTCCGCGGCGACAACCTGATTTTTTCCCAAGACGCCGGCGGCGGCGAGTTTTTCCAACTCTACCGCTACGACCTCGCCGACGGCCGCAGCACGCTCCTCACCGACGGCAAATCCCGCAACACCGGCGTCCGCTGGTCCCGCGACGGCACCCGCATCGCCTGGACTTCCACCCGCCGCAACGGCCGCGACAACGACGTCTGGCTCATGGACCCGCAACAGCCCTCCCAGGCCCGCCTCCTCGCCGAACTCCAGGGCGGCGGCTGGAGCGTCTCCGACTGGTCCCCCGACGCCAGCCAATTGGCCCTCACCGAATTCCTCTCCGCGAACTTAAGCCACCTCTGGCTGCTCGACGTCGCCACCGGCCACAAAACGCGCCTCACCCCAGCATCCCCCAGCCCCGTCGCCCGCAGCGGAGCCCAATTCTCCCCCGACGGCAAAACCCTCTATTACACCAGCGACGAAACCAGCGAATTCCAACAACTCGGCCGCTTCGACCTAGCCGATCAAAAATGGCAGGCCCTCACCAGCACCATCCCCTGGGACGTGGAAGCCTTTGACCTCTCCCCCGACGGCCAGCGCCTCGCCTTCGTCAGCAACGAAGCCGGCCGCAGCGTGCTCCACCTCCTACCCACCGCGCCCACCGCCCCCGGCGCCGCCGCCCCGCCGCTCCCCGAACTCCCCCCCGGCGTCATCAGCGGCTTGCAGTGGCACCCCTCCGGCAACGAGCTCGGCTTCAGCCTCAGCGCCGCCCAATCCCCCTCCGACGCCTGGTCCCTCAACCCCACCACCGGCATCCTAACCCGCTGGACCGAAAGCGAAACCGGCGGCCTCAATCCCAACCACTTCCGCTCCCCCGAACTCGTCGCCCTCAAAAGCTTCGACGGCCTACCCCTCTCCGGCTTTCTCTACCGCCCCGACCCCGCCACATTCCCCGGCAAACGCCCCGTCCTCATCTCCATCCACGGCGGCCCCGAGGGCCAATCCCGCCCCATCTTCCAAGCGCGCCAAAACTACTGGATCAACGAACTCGGCATCGCCCTCTTTTACCCTAATGTCCGTGGATCCCAGGGCAGCGGCAAAACCTTCCTCGCCCTCGACAACGGATTCAAACGCGAGGACTCCGTCAAAGACATCGGCACCTTCCTCGACTGGATCGCCGCCGATCCCGCCTGCGACCCCGCCCGCGTCGCCGTCAGCGGAGGCAGCTACGGCGGATACATGTCCCTCGCCTGCCTCATCCAACACGGCGCCCGCCTCCGCTGCGGCATCGACATCGTCGGCATCTCCAACTTCCTCAGCTTTCTCAAAAATACCCAAGACTACCGCCGCGACCTCCGCCGCGTCGAATACGGCGACGAGCGCGACGAAGCCATGCGCGCCTTCCTCGGCCGCATCAGCCCCACCGAAAACGCCGCCCGCATCCACAAACCCCTCTTCGTCATCCAAGGCCAAAATGACCCCCGCGTCCCCGTCACCGAGGCCTCCCAAATGGTCGCCGCCGTCCGCCAAAACGGTACCCCAGTATGGTATCTCCTCGCCAAGGACGAAGGCCACGGCTTCGCCAAAAAACCGAATATCGACTATCAATTCCACGCCACCATCCGCTTCCTCCAGGAACACCTTCTCAACTAAAAGCCCCCGGACGCCGCCGCCCTCTTCCCCTGCCCCATGAAAACCGCCCTCCCCTGCCTGCTCGCCCTGCCCGCCGCCCTCTCCGCCCAAGCAACCGCCCCCATCCTGGCCCCCGACGCCCCCGTCCAACTCCTCGCCGAAGGCTTCAAGTTCACCGAAGGCCCCGCCGCCGACCCCGCCGGAAACGTCTATTTCACCGACCAACCCAACAACCGCATCTGGAAGTGGTCGGTCGAAAACAAACTCTCCCTCTGCAAGGAGCCCGCCGGCCGCGCCAATGGCCTCTACTTCGACCCCGCCGGCCGCCTCATCGCCTGCGCCGACGAAAAAAATGAACTCTGGCGCCTCACCCTCCCCGAAGGCACCGTCGAGGTACTCGTCAAAGACCTCGCCGGAAAACACCTCAACGGCCCTAACGACGTCTGGGTGCGCCCGGACGGCGGAATCTATTTCACCGACCCCTTTTACAAACGAGACTACTGGACCCCGCGCTCCTCCGAACTCGACGGACAGCACGTCTACTACCTCGCCCCATCCGCCAAATCCCCCGTAGCCGTCGCCCGCGACCTCCAGCAACCCAACGGCCTCGTCGGCAGCCCCGATGGCCAAACCCTCTTCGTCGCCGACATCCGCGCCAAGCAAACCTGGCGCTATGCCCTGCGCCCCGACGGAACCCTCGCCGACAAAACCCTCTTCTGCCCCATGGGATCGGATGGCATGACCCTCGACGCCTCCGGCAACCTCTACCTAACCGGCCAGGGCGTCACCATCTTCAACCCCCAAGGAAAGCAAATCGGCCACATCCCCATCCCAGAAAGCTGGACCGCCAATGTCTGCTTCGGCGGAAAGGAGCACGACACCCTCTTCATCACCGCCATGGATTCCCTCTACGCCGTCAAAACCAAGGTCAAAGGCACCCGCTAGCCCACCAAAGCACCCCAGCCCAGGCGCCCCCCCAGCCAGCGGATGCAGGCCAGGCACCCGCCCCATAAAAAGGCCCCAAAGGCCGCGCCACCCGAGCCCTCGAGCGGAAAATCGGTTGCCAGCCCCTCCGGTCCCGCCTACCCAAACAACCCGCTTTCCGGCCCCCCCCTTTTTTATTCCACCCATGCCTTCCCGCCCCGCGATGCGACGCGCCGTCGATCCGCTCTCCATGATGGACCGGAACCGCACGCTGCTAGCCGACACCTCCTGCTATGCCTACAAGCAGTCGGATGGCGTCGACATGGAAGCCTACGTCTTTCCCGTCCCCGGCCCCATCCCTGAGGAGGGCCGCCCCGCGATTCTTTTCTTCTACAGCAGCACCTGGGACGCCGGCCTCGTCAGCCAATTCGCCCCGCACTGCCTCTACTTCGCCAACCGCGGCATGCAGCCCATCCTCTTCGACTACCGCGTCACCTCTCGGTTCCCCGCCGCCACCCCCGCCGACGCCATCGCCGACATGCGCAGCGCCATCCGCTGGACCCGCGGGCACGCCGAAGACCTCCACCTCCGCTCCGACCGCCTCGTAGCCTGCGGCGCCGCCTCCGGAGCTCACGGCGCCCTCTCCGCCGCCATGCTCAAGGACTTCGACGACCCCGCCGACGACCTCAGCCTCTCCTGCATCCCCGACGCCCTCATCCTCTTCAGCCCCATCCTCGACTTCTCCAAAAAAGGCGTCGGCCACGCCAAGTTCCCCGATCGCAAAATGGCGCGCCGCGCCGACCTCATGAAGCACCCGCGGCGGCGCCTCCCCCCCATGATCATCTTCCACGGCACCAGCGACCGCGTCGTCCCCTTCGAAAACAGCCAGCGCTTCCGCCGCAAAATGTGGTGGCGCGGCAACATCTGCCGCGTCCGCCCCTTCGAAACCCAAGGCCACGGATTCTTCAATTTCAACGTCAATCCCCGCCTCTACGAACTCACCATCAATGAGGCCGACGCCTTCCTCGTCGAGCGAAAATTCCTCCCCGCTCTCCCTGACGACGACGGCAACGCCCGCCTAGCCGGCGACGGCCGCTTCCACCGCAACGACTGAGCCCGCCGCGCCAGCGCCGTGCCCAGTCAGCCTCCGGCCCGAGACCTCCCCTTCGCCGCCTCAGGAATCCCCTCGCCGCGCCCGCCACCACCCGATCAGCGGCATCAGGATGCTGACGACCACAATGCCGGCCACGATCAGTTCAAAATTGGCCTTCACCACGGGGATTTGCCCAAAGAAGTGCCCCGCCGAAGTGCAGGTGATCACCCACAGAAAAGCCCCTAGGATGCTATACAGCAAAAAGCGGCCATAGTCCATCCGCCCCACCCCAGCCACAAAGGGCGCAAACGTGCGCATCAGCGGAATAAAGCGCGCCAGCAAGATCGTCTTCCGCCCGTGCCGCCCATAAAACGCCTGCGTCTTGCGCAGCGTCTCCGGCTTGAAAATCGCCGAATTCGGCCGCCGAAACACCTTGGGCCCCAGCGCCCGGCCAATCCAATAGTTCAGGTTGTCCCCCAGAATCGCCGCCAGGGGCAGCACCACCCACAGCAGCCCCAGGCTCAGGGTTTCCCCCGAACCCGCCGTCAGCGCGCCCGCCGCAAACAACAGCGAATCCCCCGGGAGAAACGGCATCACCACCAATCCCGTCTCACAAAAAATCACCAGCGCCAGCACCACGTGAATCTGGGTGCCATACAGGCCAACCCACTGCTCCAGGTGCTCGTTGATGTTGGTCAGAATATGCCAGGCGTCAGTGAAATAATGCATTCGGGGGGATGATAAGTCGGGGAAGGTGGATCAAGGGCCAGAAGACCGGAATCAGAAAAGGGCAGCGCCACAAGCTCAAACGAATGCCTAGGCCGCACAAGTCGGGGAACCTATACCCGCCTGCGTGGTAAACCAGCAGATTTGTCTGATATCCCATCGGACCCGAAAACGCCACGTCTCCCAAGCCCCGCCACCCACCCACGCGCGGCGGCCTCGCTTCCGCCTCGGCCCCAAGCTAAACCACCGCCCTCATCCGTCACCCCCAACGGGGGCTGGCCAACCTGAAGGCGCTGGCCAACCCGCCTCCGCGCCCTAACTAGCGCGCTCAATCTGCTCAAAAATGCCGCCCCCCAGCAATTCCCTCCCCTCATAAAAAGCGCAAATCTGCCCCGGCGACAGCGCCCGCTGCGGCTCGTCGAACACCACCCGCCACTTCCCTTCCCCCAGCGGCCTCACCTCCGCCGCCTGCCCCGGACAGCGGTAGCGCGGCTGCACCAGCAACCGCCCCCCCTGCTCCCGCGCCGCCCCCACCCACGACACGCTCCCCACCACCGCCGCCACTGCATACAGCTGCGGCGTATCCCGTCGATCAAAGGCCAACACCAATTCCCGCGTCTCCGGCCGCTTCTCCACCACCACATAGGCCTCCTTATACACATTGGACGCAATCCCCAGCCCCTTGCGCTGCCCCAAAGTGTGCAAATGCAGCCCCCGGTGCTCTCCCAGCCGCCGCCCCTCCAGCGTCACCATCGGCCCCGGCGCATCCGCCACAAACGCCCGCAAAAAATCGCTCATCTTCACCTGCCCAATAAAACAAATCCCCTGGCTATCCTTCTTCCCCGCCGTCGCCAATCCCAGCGCCGCCGCCCGCGCCCGCACCTCCGACTTCAGCATCCCCCCAATCGGAAACCGCGCCCGCGCCGCCTGCGCCTGCCGCAAAAGCGCCAAAAAATACGTCTGATCCTTCTCCGGATCTAAGCCCCGCCCCAGGTGGCTTTCCCCCCCTTCCCCCTGCCACACCTGCGCATAGTGCCCCGTCGCCACCGCGCTAAACCCCTGCTCCAAAGCATAGTCCAAAAAAACCCCAAACTTGATCTCCCGATTGCACATCACATCCGGATTCGGCGTCACCCCCGCCTGATACCCCGCCAGCAAATAGTTCACCACCCGCTCCCGGTAATCCTCCATCAAATTCACCACCCGAAACTCTATCCCCAGCGTCTCCGAAACCGCCCGCGCATCCTCAATGTCCTGCTGCCACGGACAATCCCCCACGATGTTCTCCTCGTTGATCCAATTCTTCATGTAGGCCGCCACCACCTCATGCCCCTGCTCCAACAGCACGGCTGCCGCCACGCTGCTATCCACCCCTCCAGACATCGCCGCCAGGATTTTCGCCATACCGCCCACTCCAGCACGCCTTGACCCACCCAGCAAGCGCCCCGCTTTCACCTTGCAAGAAGCCCGCCCCTCCATCGTAATGCGGAGGGCTCCACCAGCCCCTTCTTACCCTCTACCATGAAACGCCTCGCCCTCTCCGCCCTCCTCCTCTTCCCCGCCCTCCTCCAGGCCGGCGAAACCATCCAACTCTTCAACGGCAAAGACCTCACCGGCTGGGAAGGCGTCTCCTCCCTCTGGAGCGTCCAAGACGGCGCCATCACCGGCCAAACCACCGCCGCCAACCCCACCAAAGGCAACACCTTCCTCCTCTGGAAAGGCGGCGACGTCGCCGACTTCGAACTCACCTTCCAATACAAAATCAACGGCACCGACGCCGCCAAACAAGGCAACTCCGGCGTCCAATACCGCAGCCAAGTCGCCGACCCCGCCGCCTTCGTCCTCGGCGGCTACCAAGCCGACTTCGAAACCGGCACCACCTACTCCGGCATCCTCTCCGAAGAACGCGGCCGCGGCATCCTCGCCCAACGCGGCCAA
>CALQKQ020000025.1 GCA_943331195.2 Akkermansia muciniphila
CCCCGCCCGCCGCCTCCCTCATCCACTCCCCTCCCCCCGGGCGCTGCTGGATCGACATCGACCTCGCCGCCCTGCGCCACAATTGCCAAGCCGCCCAAGCCCGCTGCCCCACCCCCGCCAAAGCCATCATCGCCGTCGTCAAAGCCGACGCCTACGGCCTCGGCATGCTCCCCATCGCCCACGCCCTCGCCGACCTCGTCAAAGCCTTCGCCGTCGCCCACCTCGCCGAAGCCCTCGCCCTCCGCGCCGACGGCATCACCCTCCCCATCTACATCCTCAGCCCGGCCCTCCCCGAAGAACAATCCGCCATCGCCACCGCCGGCTTCTGCCCCGCCATCTCCAACCTCCACGAAGTCGCCCGCTACGCCGCCTACGCCGCACCCCTCCCCTCCCCCCTCCCCGTCCACCTGGTCATCGACACCGGCATGGGCCGCATCGGCGCCCTCCCCGATGACGCCGCCGCCATCCTCCACGCCATCCACGCCAGCCCCCACCTCACCCTCGACAGCATCGCCTCCCACTTCCCCTCCGCCGACGAAGATCCCACCGCCACCCGCGCCCAAGCCGACCGCCTCGCCCACCTCCTCCCCACCCTCCCCAGCAACGCCCCCACCCCCACCCAGTTCGCCAACAGCGCCGCCCTCAGCTCCCTCCCCCACCTCGGCGGCGACTGGGCCCGCGTCGGCCTCATGCTCTACGGCGTCGCCCCCCTCCCCCACGCCCAAGCCCAGCTCCTCCCCGTCCTCACCTGGAAAGCCCGCGTCGCCCTCCTCAGAACGTTGCCCCCAGGTCACGGCATCAGCTACGGCCGCACCTTCGTCACCGACCGCCCCACCCTCCTAGCCACCCTCACCGTCGGATACGCCGACGGCTTCCCCCGCCACGCCTCCAACCAAGGCGCTGCCGTCCTCCTCAGCGGCCACCGCTGCCCCGTACTCGGCCGCATCACCATGGACCAAATCATGGTCGACGCCACCGACCTCCCCCTTCCTCCCCACGTCGGCGACGAAGCCGTCCTCATCGGCCGACAAGGCTCCCAAGAAATCACCGCCCGCGAACTCGCCGCCGCCGCCCACACCATCCCCTGGGACCTCTTCACCGGCCTCGGCACCCGCGTCGCCCGCCGCTACTCCAATCGCATGTTCTGATCCAACTCCGCATCCATCTCCCGCTCCTTCGGCTGCGGCTGCTTCTCCGGCGGCACTATTTTGAGGTTCTCAAAACGCACATAGCCCGTCTCCATGGCCTCATTCTTCACCCGCGCCCACCCGTCCCCCGCCGAGGCATCCAACAACTGCACAATGTGCCCGTGCACCAAAAAACGATTCGGCAAAACATCCGTGTAATTCGGAATGTTCCGGAAAAACCCATTCAAACTCCCCTTCAGCCGGTAATACCCCCCCGTCTGCGCCAGCGGATCCGGATCCCCCAAGCGCGCCATCTCCCGGCTCTCCGCCGTATCCTTTTTCTTCCCCGTCGCCCGGCAAGCCACCCCAGACCCTAGCCCCAAAACCAAAAATAATAGCGATATCCGTTTCATGAATCAAAAACCTCCCCCCGCCCCCGCCACTTTGCAAACGCAGCCTCCATTCCCCCCCAACCCCCCACTTTCCCGGATTGTCCCCCCACCCGTTGCCATGTACCACCTTCCCATGAAGTGGAAACCATGGTTTCAATACCAAGCCGGCCAGACCCCCTACCTCGCCTTCGAATGGTGGATCATGCGCGCCGCCCTCGCCCTCTTCGCCCTCCAAGCCACCCCCGCCGGCCTCCCCTACCACTCCCAGCCCTCCCCAGTCGGCATCGCTAAATTCATCGACCTCACCTGGCTCGGCGACCCCTCCACTCCCGCCTGGATGAGCCCCCTGCTCCTCGCCCTCGCCGCCCTCCTCGCCCTCGGCATCGCCCCCCTCCTCGGCGCCCTCGGCCTCCTCGCCCTCCACACCGCCGTCGGCACCTTCGCCAATAGCCAAGGCGGCGGCGGCGGCTCCCACCACACCACCAACCTCGTCGGCCTCATGCTCCTCGGCCAAGTCCTCGCCTGCCTCTACCGCGACGCCGCCGCCCTCCGCCGCCGCGGCCTCCCCGGCCTCCTCGCCGTCCGCCTCGACGACTGGGCCTGGTGCCGTCACCTCTGCCGCCACCCCACCGCAGGCTTCCGCCACCCCTCCCACTCCCTCGAAACCACCGCCCAATCCTTCCGCTCTAGCCAAATCTACACCATCCTCCAAATGATGGCCATGAGCTACGTCGTCTCCGGCATCTCCAAACTCTGGCGCTCCGAAGGCGCCTGGCTCGCCGAAGTCCGCAACCTCCCCCTCCAATTCGAAAAAAATCGCCTCAACGAATTCCATGACACCCTCGTCATGCCCGCCCAAACCAGCGCCGACGCCATGGCCGATGCCATCAGCCGCCACCCCAACCTCGCCGGCGCCCTCTTCGGCATCGGCCTCTTCCTCGAACTCTTCGCCTTCCTCGCCCTCTGGAACCGCCGCACCCTAGCGCTCTTCGGACTCAGCCTCATCTCCATGCACCTCATGATCTCCGACCTCATGAATCTCGGCTTCTACTTCAATAAATGGTCCCTCTTCCTCTTCTGGCTCAATCTCCCCTTCTGGCTCTTCACCCTCCTCCAACGCCGATCCTCCCCCACTTCCCTGCGTACCTCCTAACGCTAAATTAAAACCACCCCCATGCCCCCCGACCCCACCTACGATCCCCTCCTCACCCTCCTCCAACAGCGCCGCGCCCTCATCGCCGACCACGCCTGGCGCGACCGCGATGCCCCCGCGCACCTCGCCGCCCTCCAAGCCATCTCCGAAGCCCTCACCGCCGAACACCAGCGCCTCCGCCCCCAACTCCCCCCCCGCCTCCAACACTACCTCACCCAGTGCAGCTACGATAAAGCCGCCACCTGGATCGAATCCGGCGGCCAAGCCTAAGCCAAAAGCCCAAAGCCCAAAGCCCCCACCCCTCAAAGCCCCAAACCCGGCGGCAAGCCCAGGCCCGCCGTCACCTTCTGCATCTCCTCTGCCGCCATCTCCCGTCCCTTGGCAATGGCTTGGCGCACCGCCGTCACCACCAAATCTTCCAGCATCTCCACGTCGTCCGCCCGCACCACCGACGGATCAATCCGCATCGACAACACATCCCCCGACCCCGTCGCCGTCACGCTGATTTTTCCCGCCACACTCACCTCCACCGTCCGCGCCGCCAACTCCGCCTGCAAGGCCTGCATCTTGCCCTGCATCTGCTGAGCCTGCTTCATCATTTTGGCAATATCCATATCAGTAAGAAAAGTGAGGCCCACCCCCTCGCGAGGGCCGGACCGGGTTGAAAACCTAAATCATCTCCCCCCAAACACGCCCTCCCCCGCGCCCCGCGCAAGCCGGATTTCCCGCCCCCCTCACCGACTCACCCCCCCGCGCCCCCCTGCGCCGGCAGCAAAGCCGGATCATCCAAATCCAAGCGGTACAGCACCTGATTGTAATTCCACCGCGGCGTCACCTCCGCGCCCGGCGCAAACTCCGCCGTATAAGTCCCCTCAAACAACAGCGCCGCCGATCCCTCCGGGCTAAACTCCGGATGCAGCCGCGGATTGTAAAACGTGTAGTTCCGGTGGCTCAACACCTTCACCGCCGGACCCCACGGTCCCGTCGGTGCCGCCGCCTCCGCGTACCACAACTCCCCAAATGCCGACGGCTTCCCCCCCGCCTCCATAAAAACCGTCACCCAGCGCTTCCTCCAGGCATTCCACGCCACCGACCCACTGTGCGGCCGCACCGCCCTCCCCCCGCCCGCCGCCGCCACGCTCTCCTGCGGCCGCAGCGACTCCCAACCCGCCGCGTCCTGCCAGCCCTCAAACGAATCCGCACAGCGAAAGTTAGGAAAAGGATTTCCAAACAATAACCACGCCTTCCCCGCCCCGTCCGTCCAACGCGCCGCATGCCCATCCGGCACCAAGGGCCGCTCCGGCACCTCCGCGCGCTTCGTCCACACCACCCGCTCCTGGCGAAACTGCGCCGCCTCCTCATCCCAAACGCACAGCCCACATTGCCAGGCCTCCAGATGATTGCGCACTTTGATATAGGTGCCCACCAAATGCTCCCTCCCCCCCTGGTCCCGCAAACTCGCCAGCCCCGAAACCCAAGTCGGCCCCGCCCCCGGCATCTTGGCAATCCCCCGCATCGCCCCCTGCCCGTCCCGAAACCCCTCAAAGCGCAACCGCACCGGCGGCACCAACGAACCCAGCGGAGCCACCGCCGTCGTCGCCCCCGTCATGTCAAAAATCCCCAGCGGATACCGCCCCAACGTCGTATCCCCCCAGGCCCAAAATAGCCGACCCCGATGCACCGCCGTCTGCACGCTGTCGCAGCCCACCACCCCAGATTCCACCCCATCCACCACCTCCCCACAGCGCTCACTCTCCGCAAAAAGCCCCGCCCCCGTCAATCGCCCCAGCCGCCGCGCCACCATCCGCCGCTGCACCTCCAACCGAACCTTCCCCCCCGCCTGCGGCGTAAACCGCAGCCCCTCATAGCCAAACCCATCCGCCGCCACCCCATAGCCATTCCCCTCCACCGTCAGCCACGTCTCTCGCCCCATCAACTCCACCACATCAAAGGCCGCCACCCCCGCATTGTCCGTGATCAACCGCACCCCATGCGTCGTCCGCAATTCCACCAACGGCACCGGCCACCCACAGCCCGCCTCCACCACCTCTATGCGGCAAGGCTCCCCCGCCACGCCCCATCCGCCACCACAGGCCCAAACCAACCATCGCCAACCCCAGCCAACTCGCCCCAGCCAAGCAATTCCATTCATACCTACCCATCCCCCAAAACCCCCTCCAAGCAAGCCCCACCACGCAGCCCATCCAAGAAAACCACCTAAACGGAGTCCCTCAGCCCCAGGCCAGCCCCCCCTTGCACCCCTCCCCGATGTGCCGTTCCTCCTCCCCATGGACCCGCCCGCCCTCGCCCCGCTCACCCTCGCCCTGCTCTCCTTAGCAGGCTTCGCCGGCGGCCTCATCGACGCCATCGCCGGCGGCGGCGGCCTCATCACCGTGCCCGCCCTCCTCGCCGTCGGCCTCCCTCCCCAACTCGCCCTCGGCACCAACAAACTGCAATCCGCCTGCGGCACCTCCCTCGCCGTGCGCCGCTACGCGCAAGCCGGCCTCCTGAAAACCCCTGCCCTTCCCCTAGCCGCCGCCTGCGCCGCCCTCGCCGGTGCCCTCGGTGCCTGGGCCCTCAGCGCTTCTCCGCCCGAACTCCTCCGCCAACTCATCCCCTGGCTCCTCGCCGCCGTCGCCCTCTACACCGCCCTCAACCGCAACTTCGGACACCATCCCCGCCCCCCCCGCCTCTCCCCCTACACCTTCGCCGCCCCAGCCGGACTCCTCCTCGGCTTCTACGACGGCATCTTCGGCCCCGGCGCCGGCTCCTTCTGGACCGTCGCCCTCGTCGCCCTCCTCGGCCTCGACCTCCGCCGCGCCACCGGCTACACCAAAGCCGTCAACCTCGCCAGCAACCTCGGCGCCCTCGCCCTCTTCCTCGCCGCCGGCTCCGTCCACTTCCCCGCCGCCGCCGCCATGATCGTCGGCCAACTCCTCGGCGCCCGCCTCGGCTCCGCCCTCGTCATCCATCGCGGCCTCACCATCATCCGCCCCGTCTTCCTCACCGTCGTCTCCGCCCTCACCCTCAAACTCCTCGGCGACGCCTACCGCTCCTAACGCTCCCAAAAAAGCCTCCCCTCCGCCCGCGCCAACCCCATCCCGGCCCTCAGGAAGTCGCCGTTTGCCCCATCGGAAAAACATCCTAACAAACCTATTTCCGCCGCGCCCAGCGGTTCACCGGCTTCTCCAGCGGCGGCAGCCCCATCACTTCGCGGTACGTCTTGAAGTGCACCTTGCAAACCCGCGGGAGAAACTCCGCCCCCCGCGCCGCCACAATCTGCTTGGCCACCGGCTTCACCACCGTCGCCCCCCGCGGCAACGTCAGGCCCAAGCGCGCCGAAGCCTCCGCCATCCAATCAATGAAGCGCTCCCGCGCCAAAATCGACGCCGCCGCCACCGCCACATCGCTCTCTCCCTTGGTCCGCTGATCCAATTGAATCAGCTTGCCCCCAGGCCCTAGCTCCTTCTTCAGCACGCTTTCATGGGCAAACTGGTCGCTCAGCGCCCGCGGGCAGGCGGGCCGCTGTTTGAGCAATTGCTCAATCACCGTGCTGTGCCCCCAAGCCAACAGCCGATTCAAATTCCCCGCCTCTCCATACAAATGATTGTATTTCTCCGGCCCCATACTAACTATTTCATAGGCCACCCCCGGTGTCCCCCGGATCACTTCCGCGAGGGAGCGAATCCGCGCATCGGACCCAATCGCTTTGCTATCCTGCACCCCCGCCGCGATCAATTCCCGGGCAATCTCCGCATCCGTGTAGACCCCCGCGATCACCAGCGGTCCAAAAAAGTCCCCCTTGCCACTCTCGTCGATCCCAAAGTGAGGACGGAACATCTCCGGTTGGCTCAGCTCCTCGTAGCCGAGCTCCGCCACCCCGAGCACTTCTGGCTCCAGGAGGAATTCCACAAATTCCTGCCACCCCTTTCCCTGCACCACCACCTTGGGCCCCTTTTCGTAAACCACCACCTGCAGCGGCCCCTTTTTCGCCGCGAACAGGGACCACTCCTTGGGCGCAAAAGCAAAGCCCCGCTCCTCCAGGAGACCCCGCAAGCGCTCCGCCTGCGGCAAAGTTAGCGGTTTAGTATAAGTATTCAGCGTCGCCATAGCCGCCACGCTGCCACACCTCCGCTGCGGCGCGAGGGAAAACCCCGCCGCGCCGCATTCCCTCGGCCCCCGCCGATCTCGCCCTCAGTGATTGAAGAGAAACGCCGGCGTGTTGATCAGCGCCCAGGTGAGGTCTTGCGTCGCCGTGAGCCGCTGGTTCTGCAGCTGGCCCGCGCTCAGCTCCACGTCGCGGCGGAAGCGCTCCAGCGTCGGGTCCAGTGGCACCGCCACTTCCGCCGCCACAATAGCCGCGCGCCGCGCCACCAAAGCCGGGTCTTCCGGCAGCGGCAGCCGGGCCGCCGCCACGTCCGCCACCGCCTGGCGACGCGCCGCATGTTCCCCCTGCACATAGTTGACTACAACCGCCCGCTGCTCCGGACTCCGCGCCGACTCGGCCACCGCCAAAACGAGACTAACCTCATCCGGCAGCCCGAGCTGCAATGGGCCCGCCTGTCCCGTAATCCCCAGGCGGAACCGCCCCAAGGCGTGTTGCCCATCGTCCAGTTGCTGGTGCAGCCGCACCGTCAGCAGCCCCCCGCTCGCCGGGGCGTCCTGGATCGCGAAAACCGCGCGCTGCGCCTCCCCGAGCCGCGGACTGATGCCCCAGCCGTTTCCAGCCCCCGCCGCCGCGTTGCCGTCGATGGCGCTCTTCACGTCGTAGCCTTCCTGACTAAAGGAAGCCAGGGCCGCGCTAAACTTCAGGGGCCGCGCCTGGCCAGCTCCTTCCCCGCTCATCGGCGTCAGGCTAGCCTCAATTTCCGTCAGCACAAAATTCCCGTTAGGCCCACGGCCCGGGCCCTTGACCGGAGTGGCCCCATCCAGCAGCGCCTCCAACCGCAAACCACTCAGCGGCCCCGCCGGCACCGGCAGCGTCACCGTGTAAACCGTCTTGCCCGCAGCTCCCGAAACCAACACCGAGCGATCCGCTTGCACCGCTAACACCGCCTTGTTGCTCGACTCCGCCTGCTGCGGCGTCAGCGCCGTCCAACCCGTGCCGCCCGCCTGCGCCGCTTCCAGCGCCGCCACCTGCGCGGGCAGCCCAGCATCAATGTCCGCAATGGTTTTTTCCAATAGCGCGATCCGCTCCGCCTGCTCCTTGCTCCGCTGGGCCAAGGCCGGGGCCAATTCCGCCGCAGTTTTCGCTAGAGCCGCCTGCGCTTGATTGATCGCCGCCTCGCGGGCCTCAGCCTTTTTCTGCTGCTCCGGCGCGATCTTGGCCGCATGCTCATCCCGCGCCCCCACCAAAGCCGCATGCTCCGGATCGATTTCCCGCAGCATCGCCAAGGCACTCGCCGCCTCCGCTTCCGAAGCCGGGCGGTTCAACACCCTAAGGAAGATCTCCTGCACCAGCGCCCCATCGTCCGGATGGTCGCTCACCAACTTCGCCAGCGCATTCCCCGATCCCGAAATCGCGTCTCCCACCGTCGGCCCAGAAATCAAAGCCATGATCGGCCCCAATTGCAAATCCGTGCTGCGTTCGCACTCACAAGCGCTCTCGCGGACCGGGCGACCCAGATTGGTCAGGAAGCCGTCCTTCAGCCCAATGTTGCTGTCCGGCAACTGCCCCGCGCGGATGCCCTTGGCCACCCCTGGAATCTCCGCCGTGGTGCCCGTCACCTTATAAATGCTGTCCAGCAAGGTCTCCGCAGGAAGCCGCCGCGCCGTGGCGTGGCTGAAGTTCGTCTTGTCGTCCTCATTCCAGCGGTTCGTTTGCAGGGAAAGTTGATAGGTGCGACTGCGGCAAATCTGCCGGACCACGTGGCGGAAATCAAACTTCTTCGCAATCAATTCCTGCGCCAGCCAGTCGAGCAACTCCGGATTCGACGGCGGATTTCCCGCCCGAATGTCGTCCAGCGGCTCAATCAGTCCCACCCCATTCAAATACCCCCAAAGCCGGTTCACAAAGCTGCGCGCAAAATAGGCATTCTCCGGGCTGGTAATCCAATCCGCCAATTTCTCCCGCCGCGGCGCATCCGGCGCCGTCGCCGCCGCTCCCGCCGCATAGGGAAACACCGGTGCCATGATCTGCCCCGTCCGGTCGTGTTTCACTTCACCATCCTTGCGGTCAAACACCTTCTCATACAATGGCTTCGCCCCCTCCACCGCCGAGCCCCCAATGTTCTGGTCCCCGCTCGCGGGATCCCGCTCCATCCCCGTCTGCGCAAAAAACGCCGACATTTGATAGTACTGATCCTGCGTCCAGCGCTCAAAGGGATGGTCGTGGCACTTGTTGCAGTTGAACCGCGTCGCCAAAAATAAATGGGTCGTGTTCTCCATCAACTCCACCGGCTCCCGCAAAATCTTGAAATAAGAAGCCGCCGGGTTATCCTTGTTAGAACCGCTCGCGGTGAGGATCGATTTCACAAATTGGTCGTAGGGCACGTTGCGCGCCACCTGGTCCCGCACCCAATCCCGGAAGAGCTTGGCCCCTTCGCCCCCGAGAAACTTGCTGTTCACCTGAAGCAGGTCGCACCACTTGTTCGTCCAATGGTCCGTGAAGTCCTCCGACGCAATCAACTGGTCAATCAGCTGCTCCCGCTTCCAGCGCGAGTCCGCCGGGTCCGCGATGAAGGCCCGCACCTGCTCGGGAGCCGGCGGCAAACCCGTCAGGTCGAGGTGAACCCGCCGCACAAATTCCAGATCCGTGCACAACGCCGAAGCCAGCGTCTTCATGCGCTCTAATTTGATGGCGACCAATTCATCAATGCGATTGTTCGCCGGGGGAGCTTGCCAGGCGAAACCGCTGCGATCCCCCATCACCGTGAGCACCGTGGAAGCATAGCTGCCCTCATAGCGAGCCAGCACCGGAGCCTCCCCGCGGCGCAGCGCCGTGAGCAAGCCGCCCTGCTTCTCCGCCTTAGCCACATCCATGTTGCCAGTCTCCACATACGCGTCCTGCGTCACATCGCGCACCCGCCCATCCGCGTAAGTCGCCAACACCCGCATCTGCTGGCGCGAACCCTCCCGCTGAATCGTCGGATTGCTCGGAGATAGGGCGATTTTGACCACCCTCGGACTATCAAACTTCACCTGGGCCCCTGCCGCAATCCACGCCCGCAAAATGCGATAGTGATCCGAACCGGGGCGCGTCACCTGCCCGCCCTCATGAGGCACCCCAGCGGTGGCCTTCATCAACATCAGGGAGTCGTCAGGACTAGCCACGTTGGTGCGCCGACCCTTGATGTCGTCCGTAAAGGCCCGGAGATCGTACACCGGATCATAGCCGCGCAAGCTCAGCTTGAAGCCCGCCTTGCCATCCTTGGCCCCGTGGCAGGTGCCCGCATTGCAACCCATCCGCGACATCACCGGCGTCACCTCGTGCAAGTAGTCCACCACCAGCGGCGCCGCCTGACCAGAAACCTCCACCGGAACCACCACCGACTGCCCCCCCAGCGCCAGGGTCAGTTTCCCCGCCCCGTCCTGCGCCGGATGCAACAGCCCACCCGGAGAAACCCGCAACCGCGGCTGGTCCTGGGACGCCTGCACCCAACGCGTCGCGTCCAAAGTGCCCCCGTCCGCCAGATGCGCCGTCACCAGGAGTTGCGCATAGTCGATCGATTTCCCAAAGGCCACCCGCTCCGGCTCGACCGTGAGCTTGCTGATGACCAAGCCCTCCGGCAGCGGCTCCGCCGCCTCCGCCACTGCAGGCTCGGCCAAAAGCGCCCCCTCCACCGCCACCGCCACGGGCACCGCCCCTGCCTCCACCGGCACCGGCACCAACTCGCGGGCCACCGCCCCCGTTTCCGCGTCAATCAAGCGGAGCAACCCGTCCTGACCACCCGCCGCGATGGTTTTCCCATCGGCACTGAAGACCGCCGCATACACCCCCGTCGGCAGCTCGGTCCGGGCGACGCGCTCCGTGCCCTCCGTCTGATAGGCCTCCACCGCCGCATTTTCCGCCGCATTGCGATCCGTGCTCGACTTTTCAAAAATAGCCTTAATGTTGTCCGTCAATTTGCTATCAAACTCCGCGCGGTAAACATTCACCGCCCCTTTGCCGTCCAAACTGGAACCCGCCAGGACCCGCTTGCCGTCCCTGCGGTAGGCCACCGCAAACACCCGGCCCTCCATCGCCGGAAAGCGCCGCACCAAGTTCGAGTTGTCGCCAATGCGCCGGTCCACCTGCCGGAAAACCCGGTACACCTGCGGCACCCCATCCGCCCCACCCACCATAAATTCATCCCGCTCCGGATGCCGCGCCAAAGCGCTTAAGCCGCCCTTCAGCGCCCCAGGCGTGATCGATGTCAAATTGTCCACAAAACGCTGCGTGCCCAATTCCGTGAGCTTCGCCGTCATGTCCCGCCCCGTGGAAACCAGGTGGTCTCCCTTGCTCGTAAATAGCGTATCAAAAACCCAGTCGTCGTGCCCCGCCATGAAGAGCTTCTGCTGCCCCGTCTGCGCCTCAATGGCCCGCACACTCTTGTCCGTGGCGCAGCCAAAGGCCACCAGGCTGCTGTCCGGCGACCACGAGGCCCCATACACCGTGTCAAAAGTCACCGGCACCGACACCTTCAGCGCCGCCGTGGCCAGGTCCCAAATTTGCACTTCCCCCATGCGCGACGGCAACCCGCCCGTCACCGCCAGCCACTTCCCATCCGGGCTAAAACGCACCGACGTGATCTTTTCGCTCAGCCCAATCAGGCGATGCGCCACCCCGCTGCCATCGGCGCGATGCAGCAACACCTCGTGAAATCCCGAAACCGCCAGCCACTTCCCATCCGGCGAATAGTCCAACGAAGTGATCACCGGCGGACGCGCATAAACCGGAGGATGCGCCGCATCCACGTGCTGCCGCGCATTCGCCGGCGTGTCATCCACCGCTCCCTCCGCAATCCACCGCCCAATCAAGGCCCGCTCCGCCTCCGCCAACGCTTCCCCGTTCTTCGGCATCTCCGCCTTGCCATCCACCGGCGTAATCTCCTTCATCAGGTGCGACTTCGCCACATCCCCCGCCACCACCGCCGCCCCATCCTCGCCTCCTTGCAACAACTTGGCGAAATCAGTCATGATATAGTCGCCCTTCGCCTTAGCCGGCTGGTGACAACCATGGCACTTCGCCTGGAAAACCGGGCGGATCGACTTGTAAAAGCTCACCTTGCCAGGCACCACAGGCGTCTCGGCAGCAACAAGTGGGCAGGGCAGCAGCGCAGCCGCCAGCAGGTAGAGGGGAATCGATCGCATGAGAAAAGATGGGGAAAACCAGCCTCAGTTACGCAGGTCGCCGCTCCCTTTTAACACCGCGTTGCCCGCCCGCCCCGCGCCCCCCCCTCGCACCAGATTTTTCCTGATGGCATAAAATCCCAGACTTCGGCACACTCCGCCCATGTCTGCGTTTCCCAAGGCCTCCGCCCTGCTTCTCCTAACGGCCCTCCTGCTACCCCTCCCCGCCCCCGCCGCCCTCGATCCAGACTCCCCTCAAGACCTTCGCAGCGGCGGCATCGGCCAGGGCTTCCCCGACTTTTGCGGCCCCGCCTTCCAGCTCGGCACCGTGCCCGGCACCCTCCGCGCCGCCAATTTCGCCGGCTCCGGTGCCAGCCTCAAACTCCCCTCCGGCTCTAGCCAAACCGTCACCGCCTGCGGACTCGCCGGCCTCTCCTGGCTCGCCTGCTCCACCGGCCCCCTCGCCCCCGCCACCGCCAACTCCGGCGCCGCCGTCGCTTTCACCACCACCAGCGACGCCAGCGCACGCAACGCCATCGCCAATACCGGATTCCACGGCATGAACGGCTGGTCCATCACCCTCACCGGCCTCACCCCAGGCGACCGCTGGCGCGTCCAACTCCTCACCGCCGATGGCTTCACCAGCGGCAGCGGACGCAATTTCGACCTCTCCGTCGACGGCGCCCTCGCCTTCGACAACTTCCACCCCCCCGCCGCCGACGCCGCCCCCTTCGCCGCCATCGCCCAATTCGAAGCCACCGTCCCCGCCACCGGCAAAATCACCATCCTCACCGGCGTCGGCAGCCCCGCCGTTTCCAGCGACACCAATCCCTATCTCAACGCCCTGGCCATGGCCAAGGTCGACCCCACCCCAACCCCACCAATCCTCACGCAACAACCCCTCGGCTTCGCTCGCCTCGAAGCCGACGAAGGCAGCCTAACCGTCCAAGTCAGCGGCTTCCCCGCCCCCCGCCTCCAGTGGTTTCACGGCCCCGATCCCATCCCCGGCGCCACCAGCGCGACCCTCCCTTTCCCCAGCCTACAACTCTCCGATGCCGGAAGCTACACCCTGCAAGCCACCAGCTCCGAGGGCCGCGCCATCAGCAACCCCGCCCTGATCGCCGTCAGCCCCCAGCCCACCGGCCTCCTCCGCCAACTGCGCGGCTGGTGGAAATGCGACGAAACCACCGGCACCACCGCCGCCGATTCCTCCCCCTACCAAAATCCCGCAACCTTGCACAACTTCCCCACCGACGGCAGCGCCTGGGTCCCCGGCCGCGTCGGCGGAGCCCTTAAATGGCGCGGATCCGCCTCCGCCGACTACCTCCGCGTCGCCGAGTATCTCGTCCCCAAAGGCCCCATCACCCTTAGCGCCTGGGCCTGGGCCGACGCCCGCCCCAGCGCCGCTAGCCTTCTCAAAACCTGGCACGGCCCCCAACTCTTCAGCCTCGGCCTCGACGGCACCAGCGGCCGCCTCAGCCATTACCTCAATCCCACCGCCTCCCAAGTATTTGTGAAGGATTTGAACCCCTTCCCCCTCGGCTCCTGGCAACACGTCGCCTCCACCGCCGACGGCCGCACCCTCCGCCTCTTCCTCAACGGCTCCCAAATCAGCTCCACCGCCTACACCCAAAACCCCGCCCTCCCCCTCCTCAGCCAATTGGGCATCGGAGCCAAATTAAATCCTAGCGGCACCGCCGCCGACCCCAGCGCCCCCGGCTATTGGAACGGCAAGTTAGACGACATCGCCATTTGGGCCCGCGCCCTCGGCCCCGGCGAAATCAACGCCATCTTCACCGGCGGCCTCCAAGGACAAAACCTCAGCGAAGTCGACGCCGCCCCCGACGGCCCCCTCACCATCACCGAATTCCTCACCTCCAACACCGGCGGACTCAACGACGAAGACCTCGCCTCCCCCGATTGGATCGAACTCTACAACGGCAACGACGTCCCCCTCAACCTCGAGGACTGGTCCCTCACCGATGACTCCGCCAACCCCGCCAAATGGCGCTTCCCCGCCACCGTGCTAGGTGCCAAGCAGTTCCTCATCGTCTTCGCCTCCGAAAAAAACCGCGCCGTAGCCGGTCAAACCCTCCACACCAATTTTAAACTCTCCCCCTCCGGCGAATACCTCGCCCTCTTCCAACCCGACGGCACCCTAGCCTGCGCCTTCGCCCCGCTTTACCCGCCGCAAATGGCCAACGTCTCCTTCGGCCTCACCCGCCCCCCCACCGCCGCCGAACCCCCCGGCAGCGCCGCCTTCACCGCCCTGCAGCGCTACTATCAAAACCCTACCCCCGGCGGCCTCAACGCCAGCGGCGCCCCCGCCCTCGGCCCCCTCCTCCGCAGCCTCGACCACGCCCCCGCCCAGCCCAGCGATGCCGATGACCTCACCGTTAGCGCGCTCCTCGCCCCCGCCTTCGCCCCCGTCGCCTCCGCCGAACTCCGCTACCGCGTCAACTTCGGCAGCGAAATCGCCCTCCCCATGCAACCCGCCGCCAACGGCTATTGGACCGCCGCCATCCCCGCCAGCGCCGCCTCCCCAGGCCAATTGCTCCGCTACTTCATCACCGCCACCGACACCGCCGGAAACACCTCCCGCAGGCCCCAATTTCTCGATCCCACCAGCCAACCCCAATATCAAGGCACCGTCGTCGCCGACCCCGCCATCACTTCCCCCCTGCCCGTCTTCCACTGGTTCGTCCAAAATAGCGCCGCCGCCGAAACCTCCACCGGCACCCGCTGCTCCCTCTTCCACAACGGCCTCCTCTACGACAACATCTTCTGCCGCATCCGCGGCGGCACCTCCATCAGCTGGCCCAAAAAAAGCTACAAAATCGAATTCAACGACGACTTCCCCTTCCAGCGCCAACCCGGCCACAGCGTCGACGAATTCGACTTCAACACCACCTACACCGACAAATCCTACAACCGCGCCGTCCTCCACTACGAACTCAACCGCGACGCCGGCCTGCCCTCCCCTGACACCTTCCACGCCCACATCCGCCGCAACGGCTCCTTCTACAGCGTCGCCCTCTACACCGAACAACCCGACCGCGACTTCCTCCGCCGCACCGGCCTCCACCCCAACGGCTCCCTCTACAAAGGCGGACCCGGCGCCAACGGCGACTCCATTGCCGGATACGAGAAAAAAACCCGCACCCAAGAGTCCTTCTTCGACCTCCAATCCCTCGTCACCGGAGTCGCCCAATCCGGCACCCCCCTCGAACGCTTCGTCTTCGACCACATCGACCTCCCCGCCGAAGTCAACTTCATGGCCTGCATGGCCATCACCCAAAACATCGACGGCACCGACAAAAATCACTTCCTCTACCGCGACACCGAAGGCTCCGGCGAATGGCGCACCCTCCCCTGGGATCTCGACCTCTCCTTCGGCCCCAACGCCCTCAACACCGATACCATCGTCTACAACCAACAAGACGCCATCAGCCCCCAAGCCACCAGCCACCCCTTCATCGGCGCCCGCCCCTGGCTCCTCCACTCCGGCAAATACCACCGCCTCCTCGAAGCCATCGTCAATACCCCCCGCGCCCGCGCCATGCTGCTGCGCCGCATCCGCACCCTAACGGACCAATTCCTCGGCACCACCTACTTCCAAAACCGCCTCGACACCCTCGTCCCCCGCCTCGCCCCCGATGTCGTCGCCGACAAGGCCCGCTGGGGCGCCAATGCCTCCTTTCCCGGCTCCAGCTATACCCTCGAAGCCGCCAACAACCGCATCCGCACCGAATACCTCGCCCCCACCCGCCGCGCCGCCTTCCTCCGCAGC
>CALQKQ020000026.1 GCA_943331195.2 Akkermansia muciniphila
ACTGACCGTCCGGATGCGGTCCATCTGGATGAGGAGCGACCGGCTGAGGCGCTCGAAGCGCGGACTGGGCAAGACCTCCTCCCAGCGGGTGATCGATTGATTGGAAAGCTGGCGGGGCATCCCCGCCACCAGCTGCACCAAGGTATAGTTTTGGTAGGCCTCCACCCAAAGGATGTCGCCGATGGGAAGGCGGCGCAGCTGCACAGAGGTGCTAGGGTTTTTGATTTCGAGGAGCACCGTAGGGTCTTCCGGGATCAGATCGGCACCCACCCGCGCCAGGCACAGGGCCAAGCGCGCCGCACTCACTGGCTTCAACAAGTAATCGGCCGCACCCACCCCAAAGGCCTTGACCGCATAGTCCTCGAAGGCCGTGACCACAATGATCCGCGAGCCCGGGGGCACATAAGGGGCCAGTTCCAGACCAAAACCACCCGGCATTTTCATGTCCAGAAACACCAGATCTGGGGTCCGCTCCTGCAGGAAGGCGCGGGCTTCCGCGACGCTGCCGGCGACGCCCTGAATGACGATTTCCGGATGCCCCGCCAACAGGGCCATGAGCCCCTCCCGGGCCAACGGCTCATCATCCACAATCAGAGTCTTAAATAGCTTTTTCATGTCGCCTGAGCAGAGCTTACGGTCTCGGCGGGTAGCCGGATGGTGACGATCACCTCCTCCGCACCCCGCTGCACCTCCAGCGAGGCCTCCTCCCCAAGCAGGAGATGCAGCCGACGCCGCAGATTAGTTAGCCCGCTGCCCGGCGAGTCGCTGCTGCCAGGGGGCACCCAGGCCCCTGAATTCGCAACCTCAACGGTCAAGAAGTGATCTTCGACCAAGGCGCTGACCCGCAATTGCATCGGCGCTTCGCTGCTGCGTCGACCGAACTTAAACGCATTTTCCAAAAGAGGCTGAATCACCATCGGCGGAACCATCACCCGCCGCGCCGCCGGACTAGCCACCAGGGAACACTCCAAGCCCTCTTGAAAGCGCACCCGCTGCAGTTCTAGATAGGATTCCAGGGCATCCAATTCCCGGCCCAGCGGCTCCAGCAGGCGCGCTTCATGCAGCGAAAAACGCAAGTAATCCGCCAGGTTTTGCGTGACCTCGCGAGCCGTCCCCGTGGCCCCGGCGCTAACTATAATGGTATTCAAGGCGTTGAACAGAAAATGCGGATTCAACTGAGATTGCAGCTGCTTCAACTCGCTGGCCTGCGCCGCCAGCTTAGCCTCAGAGGCCTCCATCCGGGCCGCATGAAACGCCAGGATGAACTCCACCGCAAAAAAAGCCACGTTCCAGGTAATCAAGGCGATGATCCGCGCCAAGAGGAGACTAGCCAAAGGCGATGCCGAAGGCAGCTCCGCAAAACCCCGCTGCAATAGCGCGCCCCAAAACACCGTACCGGCCGCAGCCGCAGCCATATTAAAGAAACAAAGCCACAACAGAGCCGCCTTCCACCCAAGATGCCGACGATGCATCCATCGATAACAGCGGTAGAGCAGACAGGTCAGGACAAATCCCGTCGAAATCCTGCCAAGGATGATGCTGTAAACATCGGGCAGCGTATAAAAAGTGCGCAGCATCGCCGTCAACGAAAGAATGCTAAACGCCCAGAAGAACCCCTGGAAAATCCAAAAACCGCGCGGCGTCAGCCGAGAACTGTAAGTCAGCGGCCGCAGCAGAGAAAGCCCTTCGCGCCACGGGGAAACCGCCGCCGCCGGGCTCCTCAACGGGGAACTCGCTGCGGGAGCGGAATCAAAGCGGTACATCGTCATGGCCAAAAACCCGATACCCTATTTTCCAAACGAGGCAACTTCGACCTGGACTCTCCTCCAGGAGGCGGAGCCGGGGGCAGGTACCAGAGATGGGGCGAAGCCCCCCGGAGCACAGGCCCAGCCCACCGGAGCGGCGGAGTCGATCACCAGGCTTGTCGCGACCTGCGGCGCGGCGTGAATGATCCATTCACCCCCGTGGCATTTGGCGCAGGGATCCGCCGCGTCGCCGTGGTTGTGAAAACGCTCCGGCCCCTGCTTGGTCTCATTGCCGGTGTGAAAAGTGTCCGCCGCAGCGTAGGTGCCGACCAAGCCGTGCCCCGCCTGCACCCAGGCAAACAAGGCCTGCTTCCCCACTTCGCTCATGGAGGGTGGCCATCTCCACCCCAGTAGTAGTTAGGTTTCCCGCAGGGTAAAATATCACGCGATCAACCGGGGCGAGGTATTCCTTGCTAAAAAGCGAGCCCTCTTGGCAAAAGGTAAGCTCCCAGCCCTGTTGCTTTCCTAACTCCAAAATGGTTTTTCCAGCCCAGCTGGAGCCGACCGTTTTTCCACGAAATCACCGCGTCCGCAAAGCCGCTGAACTTGCTGCAGCAAAGCATCTCGCGCACCGTTCTGGGCTGACCGCCTCAGACCTGGGTGGCCTGGGTGGCCTGGAATTGCTGGCGCCAAAAGTCCAAGCGCTCCTTGATACGCAATTCCTGTCCATTTTCTGTGGGGACGTAAAAAGTGCGCCCCTCTGGCAAATACGCTTGGGGCACGAAATTCCCCGCGTAGTCGTGGGCATACTGGTAGTCGCGCCCATGGCCTAAATCCTTGGCCCCCTGATAGCCCGTGCTGCGCAGGTGGAGCGGCACCGCCAGGGTGCGCCCCGCTTGAATTTCCTGCTGCGCCGCCTCCAAGGCCGCATAGGCGCTATTGCTCTTGGGCGCGGTGGCCAAATAGACCGTCGCCTGCGCTAGGGGAATCCGCCCCTCCGGCATCCCCACCATCTCGGCCGCCTGCCAAGCGTCGACCGCCACCCGCAGCGCATTGCTGTCCGCCAAGCCGATGTCCTCGCTCGCCGCAATGATCAAGCGCCGTGCAATGAAGCGAAAATCCTCCCCAGCATAGAGCATCTTCGCTAACCAATAAATCGCGGCATCCGGATCGCTCCCACGAATGCTTTTGATAAAGGCGCTGATCGTATCGTAATGGGCATCGCCGTCGCCATCGTAGACCACCGTTTTGCGCTGGATGCTTTGCGCCGCCACCTCCGGGCCGATCACGATCCGCCCGGCCGCGTCGCGCGGCGTGGTCATCACCGCCAACTCCAGCGCCGAAAGCGCCTTGCGGGCATCCCCGTCCGCCATCCGCGCCCAGTGCTGCAGCGCTTCCTCCTCCACCAGCAGGCTTTCTTCCCCCAGCCCGCGCTCCTCGTCCTCGACCGCGCTGCGCAACAGCTTCAACAGGTCGTCATTTCCGAGCGGCTCCAGTTGAAACACCTGACTGCGCGAGATCAGCGGCGAATTGACATAGAAAAAAGGATTGTGCGTGGTCGCGCCGATGAAGCGCACCGTGCCCCGCTCCAACCACGGTAGCAGCACGTCCTGCTGGCTTTTATTGAAGCGGTGGATTTCATCGACAAAAAGCGTGGTCGTCCGCCCGTGGAGGCGCCGCGCACTTTCCGCGCCCTCCACCGCTTTGCGGATGTCAGCCACATTGCTCTCCACCCCACTTAAGTTGATAAACCGCGATGCGGTGCGCTGGGCGATCAATTGGGCCAAGCTCGTCTTCCCTACCCCGGGCGGCCCGTAGAAAATCAGAGAAGTAAAGCGGTCCGCTTCCACCGCCCGCCGCAGCAACTGGCCTTCCCCCAAAATGTGCTGCTGGCCCACATATTCCTCCAAGCAGCGCGGACGCATGCGCGCGGCCAAGGGCACATGGCTCCCCCGCCGCTGCGGCTCCGCTTTCTCAGGCTCCTCCGCCTCGAACAATTCGTCCATCTCCCAAACTGCCCCGCCTCCCCCCGCCGAGGAAGCGCAAATCTTCGCCGCGACATCACCCCCGCGTCGGCCTCCGTTCCCCGCCCGGCCTGGGGCTCTCCCTTGGGCCCAAGCCGCTTGCGCCTCCTGCTCCGGGGCGGTACTGCGCCAAGTGCCCACCGTCGCCTGTTACTGCCAGGATTTCCTCAAGCCGGACATGCAACATGTCTATCGGCAGATCATGAGCCTGTCGCGCTGGGAGCCGACCGTGCTGACGCAGAAGCGCGAGAACGAGGCCCGTTTCCCCTTCCCCCAAGCCAACAAGCGCCTGGTCGTGCTCGAACCCCTGCCCTGGCGCAATCTCCGCCGGGCCTGGTTCCGCCATGTCAAGCGCGCCCCGCTCGCCATCCCCCCTTCCCGAGTCCTCCGCCTCCTCCACGAAACCCTCCGCAGCGACGCCCAAGTCGTGCACCTCTTCTTCGGCCACATCGGGGTCCAACTGCTTCCTTTTATCGCCGCCTGCCCCCGCCCCGTGGTCGTCTCCTTTCACGGGGCCGACGTCGGCGTGGACGCCTCGCGCCCCGCTTGGCGCGCCGCCCTCCACCAGGTTTTTCAGCGCTCCAGCCTCATTTTGGCGCGTTCCGAGTCCCTCCTCGAAGGCCTCGCCGCCCTGGGCTGCCCCTCCGACAAACTCCGCCTCCAGCGCACTGGCATCCCCTTGGACGACTGGCCCTTCCAGGCGCGGCCCCTCCCCGCTGGGGGAGCCTGGCACTTCGTCCAAGCCTGCCGCCTCGTGCCCAAAAAAGGCCTCCGCAGCACCCTCCGCGCCTTTGCCGAAATCGCGCGCCACTATCCCCACGCCACCCTCACCCTAGCTGGCGATGGCCCCCTCTTGGAGGAATTGCGCCGCGCCGCCGCCGCCGACGGCCTAGCGCAACGCGTCGCTTTCCCCGGCTTCCTCGACCAATCCGCGCTGCGCCGCTTGATCTACTCGGCCCACGCCTTTTTCCATCCCAGCGAAACCGCCGCCGACGGCAACCGCGAGGGCGTTCCCAACGCGCTTCTCGAAGCCATGGCCTCCGGCCTCCCCATCCTCGCGACCCGCCACGGAGGCATTCCCGAAGCCGTCACCGATGGCCACAGCGGCTACTTGGTGGAGGAGGGCGATGCCGCCGCGCTGGCCCAGGCCGCCCTCGGCCTCCTCGCGGATGGGGCGCGCTATCAAGCCATGGGCGCCGCCGCCTGCGCCGAAGTCAGCGCCACCTTTGAGCGCCAGGCGCAGACCGCCATCCTCGAATCCTACTACGACGAGGCCGCAGCCCGCGGCCCGGGGCGCGCCCAGCGTCCCTAACACCCGCTTTCAGCGCAGCGCGGCCGCCGCCTCCTCGACCAAGCGATGGTCGATTTCCGGGCCGACCATGGCGGCGGTGAGGCGGCCAGGCTGGAAAATGTCGGCGGCGGTGCGGCGCACCTGCTCGGCCGTGACCTCGCGCAGGCGCCGGTGTACCGCTTCCAGCTCAATCTGCCGCCCATAGAGCAGCTGGCATTCCGCCATCATGGTCATCTGATGCGAAGTGCTTTCCATCGCCATGCGGCTCGAAGCGATGGAAAACTCCACCGCCGCCTTCAGCGCGGAGGGGCTGACGGCCTTCGCGGCGAGGCGACCCAGTTCCGTGAAAATCACCTTCAGCACCTTGGAACATTTGTCAGGATCCACTCCCGCGTAAAGGTGCAACAAACCGGTCTCCTGCAGCGCCGTAATGTCCGAACCGGCATCATAGCAAAGTCCTCGCTTCTCCCGCAGCTCTAGCCACAGCCGCGAACTGGTGTTCTCGCCCAGCAGCACATTAAGCAGCCGCAGCGCCGGCTGGGAAGCATCCAGCCGCCCCGGAGCATGGAAGGCTAGGGCTAGCTGCACCTGATCGATGTCGCGAATTTCCGAAACCACCGAGGGAAGGCGGCGCGACTCCAAGCGAAAAGCCTTGTGCGTCGGCCGCTTGTCGCGCCCCAAGCCTTCGGGCAAGAGGCGGCCCAAGGACTTGCGCACCGCCTCTGCCGTGATGCATCCCGCCACCGCGATCACCGAATTGCCTGCTCCAAAAAACTTCTGGGCATGCTCCTTCAAGGCGGCAGCCTCAATGCGATCCAAGCTCCGCTCCGTTCCGGCAATGGGTTGCCCTAGCGGATGCTTCGGCCAAACCGTGCGGCACAGCAGGTCCTCGACGTGCTGACTGGGCTGCTCGCGATACATCGAAATCTCCTCGGCGATGACATCCCGCTCCTTCTTGACCGTGCTTGCGTCGAAAATAGAATGTTGATAGAGATCAAGTAAGACATCAAGGAAGCGATCAAAGTGTTCCCCGGGACCGCGCACGAAGAAGGCCGTGTGGTCCTCCGAAGTATAGGCGTCCATGCTGCCGCCCACGCTCTCGACCTCGCGGTTGAGGCGCCGCGCGGTGCGGCGCCGCGTCCCCTGGAATACCATGTGCTCCGCAAAATGAGCCAACCCCGTGAGCCGCGCGGGATCGTGCCGCCCGCCCACCCCTGCCCAGATGCCCACGCTGACGCTCTGCATCCACGGCATCTCGGCGACGCAGACTGGAGTGCCGGAGGGCAGGTGGAATAAATGATAGTTTGTCATGGAAAACGCCATCCATCGCGCCAATTGCCGCTTTCGCCAGGGCGCATCCACTCCCCTCGCCGCGAAACGCGCCTCAGTCCGGCGGCAACAGGCGCTCCGCCAACGCCAGGTCGGGCGGCCACGTGATCTTGGGATTCGGGGTCGGATTCTCCACTAGCCAAACATCGCGCCCGATCAGGCCCATCGCGGAAACCTCGTCGGTGACCGCCACATCGTCCCGCCGCACCACTTCGTAAGCCGCCTCCAAGAGAGGCCGCGCAAAAATCTGCGGCGTCTCCATGATCCACAAATCGCGGCGATCCACCTCTCCATAGACCCGACCCGAGGGCTCCGCGCGCTTCAAGGTTTCGCCGACGGGACGGGCACTGGCGGCCGCTCCCGTCTCGCGGGCGCGCTCCAGACAGCGGCTGATCTGCAGCGGGTGAATCAGGGGCCGCGCCCCATCGTGTACCGCCACAAACTCCGCCGCCGCCCCCACCGCTTGCAGCCCAGCCCACACCGAAAGATGCCGCTCCGCTCCCCCCGGGACGATGGCCTTCAGCTTGGTCAATTCCCCGTCGTCCGCCAAGCGGCGCACCACCTCCTCGCGATCCTCCGAGGCCACCAAGATAATCTCATCAATGTCAGGGCAAGCCTGGAACGCCCGCAGCGTGCGCAAAAGCACCGGCGCTCCCCCAAGGCTGGCCAGCAGCTTGTCAAAGCCCATCCGGCTGCCGCGTCCTGCAGCTACAATAATGGCGGAAGTCATGGGTTTTTAGAAGAAAAGTGAGCACCTCTAGCTGCCAGCCACTCTCGCACAAGGCCGGGCCCGGTCAAGATCCAGCCCAGCGCCCATGCCAAGGCCCGCCGCATCCGCCAGCTGACCTCAGTGACCGCTATGATCTCGATAAACCCAGCAACCCCAGTGAACCCAGCGACCTCGAAAACCTCAGCTGCCCTCGATGTCCTTAAGCTGCCCCTTGAGGCGCTCGGCATCTTGGCGCACCCGCTCCAGCAGGGCCTCGGCATTCTTCACCTCCTGGCGCAACTCCTCCAGCTCCGGGCGCGAAAACTTGCCCGACTCCACCCCCTGCAACAGCCCAGCCACCGTTTCGGAGGGAATCGCAAAGCATTCAATCCGGCCGGAGCGCGCAATGTTGAGTCCGACCACCCGGCCATTCAAATCCACGATGGGGCCGCCGCACTCGGCGGGCTCCAGCACCATGTCGTGTTGCAGCGCGGCGGGAAAACCGCTCCGCGTCCGGCTGATCGCCCCGCTCATGGCGTTGCGCGCATCCTCCGCCAGGCCGGTCTGCTGCTGGGCTCGCCGCCGCAGCGTGGCCGTCAACTCCTTGTCCTCCTGCCCGCGCCGAATCATCAGCTTCACGATGTCGTAGGGTTTATGCGAGCCGATTTGTTGGATGAAATCCGAGACGTTGACCACGGCCTGCCCATTGATCGAAATCAACACGTCATCCTTCAACAGCCCCACCTCCGCAGCCGCACTCTGCTGCCCCACTTCCTTGATGTGCAGCCCGCCCTCCCGGTGCTCCACTGAAATCCCCAGGAAACCCTTGCGGGTTTCGTCCAGGTTGCGCGCCGCCACGCTGACCACTCCAATGGCCACGGGCAGCGCCTCCAGCCCCACCGCCGCCACATAACTTCCCGGCTCCGGCGCGGGCCCCTCCCCCCACTTCACCGGCGTCAGCCCGCTGGCCTCCACCTTCAGCAAAGCCAAATCGTGGCGCCCATGCACATCCGCTACCCGAACCGGCAACGTAATCCCGCCGGGAAACTCCGCGCTCAGCCCGCTCAGCACCGCGCCCTTGCCGTCGTGGACTTCGCTCGACTTGGTGACCAGCCATCCCGCCGCATGCACCGCCGTCGCCAAGGCGATGGGCTGCCCCTCCCGCAGCAGCCGAACCGTGCTGCGCCGCGCCGCGTCCAGCGCCGGGCCCCAAGCCGCCGCCACTTCCGGCGCTTCCCGGCTGAACCGATCCTGGGCGCGGTCGCTCTCCACCTCCGCCGCGCGGTCCGACCCCTCCCCATCTACCGGCGCTTTTTCCTGCGGCGCGGCAACGGCGCAACCAAGGCCAAGCCGAACGGCGACGAGCAAAGACAAACAGAAAGGGGTCGTTTTCATGGTGGGGAAGGGAGGGGCGGGCGGCCGAGTTTCACCTCAATGGTCTGGAGCACTCCGCCCCGCTGCACCTCAAAAAGCGCTTTCTCTGCGGCACCCAGGCCCCGGAAAACCTCGGCGACTTCGCTGGCATCCTTGACGGCGGTGCCGTTGATTTTCATCACGATATCTCCCTCCTGCAGCCCCGCCTGGGCCGCCGGACCCTGCGGAACCAAGGTGCCCAAGCGCGGACCCGCTTCGCTGGCTTCCACCGCCGCCCCCAGCCACGGCCGCGGGCCCGCCTCCTCCGGCACCCGGGGCTCCCGCGGCCCCCGCTCATCCTCGCCGCCCGGGCCATCTGGACCATCTGAGCCCGCGCGGTGAAGTTGGGGACGGCGCCCCAATTCCAATTGCAAATCAACCATCGCCTCGCCCCGGCGCACCCCCAAAGGCACCCGCTCCCCGGCCTTGCGCCGACCAATCAAACGCTGCATCGCAAAAAAAGTAGCCACCCGCTCGCCGTCAAACCGCTCCACCACATCGCCCACTTGCAAGCCCGCCTGCGCCGCCGGCAGCCCCGCAAAAACCTCCAGCACCCGCACCCCCTCCCGGCTCTCCCGGTCAAAGCGCGCCCCCGTAATCGGCCGACTCTCTCCCCCCGAATTGAACGCCACCTTCCCCCAGGTCTGGTCCTTGATCAACTTGTCCCAGTCAAACCGCAGCGTGTCGATCGCCACGTGCCGATTCATCTCCACGCTGCCGTGAATCGAGGAATGAATCCCCACCACCCGACCCTCCAAATCAAACAGCGGCCCGCCCGAATCTCCCCCGATCAGCGGACAGGAGGTAAACAGCGCTCCATCTAAGTCCCGGCGCCACACCCGCCCCAAACGCACTGGCGGACGGCGCTCCGAACTGTAGCCGCCCGGATGCCCCATGGCCACCACCCAATCCCCTAGCTGCAGCAGATCCGAGCTGCCCATCTCCACGCAGGGCCACTCCCCCGGCTCCTCAATGCGAGCCATTCCCGAGTCGGTGCTGCGGTTAGCCCCCAAGGAAGTCCCCTTCACCCTCCGCCCATCCGGAAAAATAATCGTCAGCTGATTCCCCGTGGCCTGCGTCACGTGGGCCGCCGTCAAAATCAGCCCCTCCTTGCTGATGATCACCCCAGAACCCGAGCCCGGCTTGTCCCCATCTGCCGATGTCACCGCCACCACGCAGGGCATCACCCGCTGCACCAGAGCCTGCACCTTGGCCTCCCGCCCCCGCAAATCCGCCGAGGCCGCCGCTGTCGCCGCTGCCTCTGCTGCCTCTGCTGTCGCCGGCGTCGCCGCTTCCTTCGACCCCTCCGCGCGCAGCCCGCTGAGCTGCGCGCCCCACAGCCCCAACCCCGCCACAACCCACGCCGCGCGCCGCGCGATTCGCCCAGCGATTCGCCCCGCCATCCCTCTGGCCACAGCCCACGCCTGACCCCACCACCCCGAGAGGAACCCCACCGTTAGCGGACAATTTTTCATGATCAGTGCGCCACTGTAGTCGCCCCCGCCGCTGCAGGCAAGATGCGAACACAAAAACCCGCCCTAGTTGCTCCCCACTCCCAAACCCCTACCCCTCCCTCTCCTCCATCCCCGGCGCGGCCCTGGGCGAATGCCCAAAACCACCGCGCGCGTTTCCCCGCCAGCGGGCAGGCTCGCGATCCCGCAGGAAATCCCCCCGCCTTGCGGGAAAGCTCCCGGGGCGGTCTCGGACTTGCCGTAAAACAGCTTAACGTCCAGGTTGCCCAGCCTCATGCGCGCGTCGTCGCCATCAGGGCCCATCAAGGAAAGATAGCGAGGATAGGTGCTCCAGCGGGTCAGCCACACCTGCTTGCCCTTGTCGCCCACGCCGGGCATTTCGGTCACATCCATTTTCCGGGGGTTGGCCCCGTCGGCGTCAGTTACCTTGATCGGCTTGTGTCCGCCATCCAGCCGGAACATCCGCTGGGAATTGTCCGGAGCCAGCCCCGGAAAACCGCCGCCGCCGATGGTTTTATATTCCGATGTCTCCCGATCGATTTTGCCAGTGGGGTCGCTGACAAGGTTTAGCTCCTCATCCATTCGCCCTTGGAGTTAAATTCCGCCGACCACCGTCGTCGCCGTCGTCGCCGCCATCAAGAAGATAAACTTGGGGTTGGCCCATCCATAAAAAAGATAGCCAAACAGAATCAGGGTATCATGCAGCGCCCGGCTTCCCGCCCGCGCCATCATGTAGTAGAGCGCCAAGGCCAAGGGGAGGAAGTAAAAGATGAAAAGATAGGACCGAAAAACCATGGCAGACGGGCAAGCCGTGGTGGGTCGGTTCAGCGCCTCCCGCGCCGCCCCCGAGGCGCGCCGAGTGTGGGCTCCTTCTCCAGCGCTTTGAAGCCAGAAATGTCGCCGCGCCTCTTTTCTGCAATCCCCAGCGCTCCGCCCGTCCCTAACGCAGCCCCAGCGCCGCCACCGCCGCCGCCCGGATCTCCTCCACCTCCGCCGCCTCCCACGCCACCCGCTCGCGGCTCGCCCACACCGTCCCCGGCCACGCCACATCCCCTTCCCGCCGCCCCACCACGTGAAGGTGCATCTGCCGCACCTGATTCCCCAAACACGCCACGTTGAGCTTGTCCGGCCCAAAATAGCTCGACACAAAAACCGACACCGCCCGCACCACCGCCATCACCTCCCCATACCGCGCCAGCTCCAACTGATGCAAGTCCTCCTCCCCCGCACCCACCTCCGGCACAATCACCAACCAAGGAAAATGCGCGTTGTCCTTGAGCAGAACCTGACAGCCCGACACCGAACCCAAAAAATGCGAGCCCGCCGCGAGCCGGGGATGGAGCTGAAAATGAATCATAAACCCACTCAACCCGCCCCCACCGCCTTCGGCAAGCCCAACCCCATTCCCCCTCACCGCGCCGCCGCCGCGCCCTCAGCCATCGCGCCCATCAGGCAGGGTTGCCCCAAAGTCCCGACCTCGCCCCACAAGGCCGCTCCAGTCGCGCGCCACCTCGCGAACCCCATAACATTTTTTGTTTTGCTCCGTTTATTTTTTGTTTTAATTTTATTCTATCCAGAAAAAACCTTGACCCCCTGTCGGTTTTTCAATAAATTTTTCCTTAGCTGTCGCCATAGACCCGCCTCGACATCCCTCATCCCACCGTGTTGCCACGCCTCATTCCTTTCCCATGAGCCCGCCCTCCCTATTCCCGCGCCCAGCCCGCCCCCTGTCGATTCCAGTTTCCATTCTCGCCGCCATGATCCTGAGCTCCCCCCTCGGCATGGCCGCCGGGTTGATCGGCTGGTGGAATTTTGAAAATAACCTGCTCGATGGCTCCGGCAACGGCCTCCACGGCAGCCCACTCGGCAGCCTAGCCTACGATGGCGATCTTCCCCCAGGCCTGATGAGCGCGCAGTCCCTCCGCCTCGACCAAGACACCGATGGCGTCCGCATCAAAGCCAATGCCGCCCTGAATGCCACCGAGTTTACCCTGGGCTATTTCATCAACCTCCTCGACGTCGCCTCCGCCAACAGCGGCCTCGAACGCCTCACCTCCCGAGAAGGCTTTGCCTTCGAAACCGCCGTCGGAAACGCAGCTGCCGTGGGCGGCACCACTTCCCCCACCGGCGTGACCCTCTCCTACTATAGCCCCTCCACCGGATGGCAGCGCACCCAGGTGGAAATCCCCCTGAGCGGTTGGATCCACGTGGCTTGGCAAAACTCCACCACCAAAATGAAGGTCTACCTCAATGGTGAACTCGCCTACACCGGCCAGGCCGTCACCTCCGCTCCCAGCGGATTCATGAACATCGGCACCGCCATGAATAACGGTGAAGGCTTTAGCGGCTTGATGGATGACGTTTTCCTCTGGGATAATACCCTCACCGCTAGCGATATCAAATCCATCGCCCAAAACGGCGTGGGCTCGTTTTCCCAAGACGCCGATGGCGACGGACTCCCCAAATTGTGGGAACTCCAGTACGGCCTCGACCCCAACGACAACGGAAGCATCAACCCCGCCAACGGCGCCTCCGGCAATCCCGACAACGACGGCCTCAGCAACGCCGAGGAACGCACCAAGGGAACCAACCCCACCGATCCCGACACCGACCGCGACGGCCTCGCCGACGGCCCCGAAACCACCTTGGGCACCGACCCCCTCATCGCCGACACCGATGGCGATGGACTCAGCGACAGCGCCGAGGTGACCCGCGCCACCAACCCCCTGCTCGCCGATAGCGATAGCGACTGGTTTGGCGATGCCGAGGAAGTCGCCGCCAGTAGCGACCCGCTCAATCCACTCAGCCTGCCTCCTCCCGCTAGCGCCCTCGTCTTACACCTCAACCTCGAGGGCGACGCCCAAGACAGCTCCGCCCAAGCCAACCATGGAACCTTGCTAGGCAACCCCGCTTTCCTCCCCGCCGAAAGCCCTGGCGGCGGCCAAGCCATCGCGCTCACCGCCAACGACATGGGCATCGAAGTGCCCGCCCACGCCTCCCTCTCCTGGAATGTGTTCACCCTCAGCTATTGGATCAAGCCCACCAGCCTCCAAGAAGGCGCCGGACTCGAACGCCTCACCGGCCGCGCCGCCGACGGCTTTGAAACCGCTATCGGCAACCGCGCCGCCCTGGGCGGAGCGCCCGATCTCACCCTCAGCTACTTTCAAGGCACCGGATGGCACAACACCGGAACCGCCCTGGAACTCGACACCTGGTCCCACATCACCTGGCGCAGCGTCGGCGAGGGCGATCAGGACATGACCCTTTTCTTGAATGGTCAGCCAATCTTCTCCGGCCCAGGCGTTCCCCTCGGCAAGCCCGGCAACAGCCTCATGCGCATCGGAAACCGCTACAACGACGTGGAAGGCTTTGCAGGCCTCATGGACGATGTCCGCCTCTACCGCGCCGGTCTAGCAGATAGCTTCATCACCACCCTGGCCAGCCCCGTCGGCCTCCCTGACTTTCAAATCTCCAACATCGAGCGCACCTCCCAGGGCGACAAAATCACCCTCACCTTTTACTCCCGCCCCGGCCGCAAGTATGCCATCGACTACTCCACCGACATGAAGCCCGCCGGACAACCCGGCGGTTGGATCGAACTCACCGACAGCCTGGACTCCGCCGGATCCCAAACCGCCTTCGAAGACACCATCACCTCCCATTTGCCCAAGGCCTTTTACCAAGTCCGCGACGTCACCCCCTAACTCGCCCGCCGCGAAGGGCCCCCACCGCGCGATTTCGCCCAATCGCGCTTCCCCTTTGGGCCGCAACACGGCAAAAGAATCCGCAGCTGTCATCGCCCCTCTGCCGGGCGCGGCGCCGCCCCACGTCCACCCCTATGATTGTCCGATCCCTTTTTGCCGCCTTGCTGCTCGCCAGCACTTCCATGTCCGGGATGGCCTCGCCTGACTCCGTGGTCGTGTTCAACGAAATCCACTACCAACCCGCTGGCCCTGCAGAAGCCGGGGAATACGTCGAACTCTTCAATCAAATGGGCATCAAGGAGGACATCTCCGGATGGCGCATCGAAGGCCTCGACTACACCTTTCCCGCAGGCTCTATCATCAATCCCGGAAGCCATGTCCTCCTAGCAAAAACTCCCAGCGCGGGGCAATTCGGCCCCTTTCCTGGCAATATCAACAATGGCGGCGAGCGCTTGCGCCTCATCAACCAAAGCGGGCGCATGATGGATGAAATCGCCTTCACCGACGAGGCCCCCTGGCCCGTGGGAGCCGGCGGCTCCGGCTTCACCCTCGCGAAAATCAACCCCTACCTCGACAGCGGACGCCCCGCCAACTGGGCCGCTAGCGCGCAGCGCGGCGGCACTCCCGGAGCCCTCAATTTCCTGGTGGCAGGGTCCCCGCCTCCCGTGACCACCGTCCCCCTGTTCGCCCTGAATCAGGCCTGGCGCTATAACCAAAGCGGCCCCGCCTTCGATGCCAGCTGGGCCGCCGCCGCCCACCCCGAAGGAGGCACTTGGTTCACCGGCCCCGGCGCGCTGGCCTACGAAGCCTCCCTCACCGTGCCCATCGGGACCACCCTAATACTCCCTGGGCTAAATTCCCCCTATGTCATGACCTACTACTTCGAGACCGAATTTACCATTTCGGCCTCGCAGTTAGCCAAGCTCTCCTCGCTCAAGCTCAAGCACGCCCTCGACGATGGCGCCGTGATTTACCTCAACGGAGTGGAGGCCACTCGCCTCAATATGCCTGGCGGAATCATCACCTCAGCCACCCCAGCTAGCGCCAATGTCGAAGCCGGTGCCGCCCTCTCAAGCTATGTCCCCTTGCCCCCAGGCGCCCTCGTCCCCGGCACCAACCGCTTGTCCGTCGAAGTGCATCAGTTCGCCTCCGGAAGCAGCGACATCGTCTGGGGGGCCCAACTCGACATGGACCTCAAGGAACCCGTGCCCGGGGCCGCCCCCGAACTTCGCCTCAACGAGATGCCCGCCGCTAGCGCCTCCACCTGGTGGGTCGAAATCGCGAACACAGGCACCACTCCCGTCGACCTCAGCGGCACCATCCTCGCCACCGGCAGCCAAGCCTCCCCGGAATACCTTATCCCCGCAGGCACCTTGGAAAGCGGAGCCCTCCTCCTCCTCAGCGAAGCCCAACTTGGCTTCCGCCCCGCCGATGGCGAAAAAGTCTTTCTCTACTCCGCCGGAAAAACCTCGCTCCTCGATGCCCGACAACAAACCGGACGCCTCCGCGGCCGCCCTCAAGACCTCGGCGACAA
>CALQKQ020000027.1 GCA_943331195.2 Akkermansia muciniphila
GCGAGCAGCTGCGGGGAATTGGCGGCGCCGGCCCACTGATAGGGCACGCGGTGATCTGTGGGGGACGTGCCCCAGGCGGGGGCGGTGTCGTCGGGGCTGACGAGGCGCCAGGCGGCGTCGAGGACGCCGCCGTTTTCGACGTGCTCGGCACTGTCGGCGGTGGCCAATTCGCTTTCATGCCCGCTGCGGACGAAGAACAACTTGTCCGCGAGGGTCATGTCGGGTCGACCGGAGAAGCTGATGCCGCGGAGGCCTTTGCCCTGCTGGTAGATTTGCCAACCGTCGGTGGATTGGTCGGGCGTGACCACGCTGTCGAGGGGGGCGACCTCATGGACCCACCATTGGTAATAGATTGCTTCGGTTTGGCCGCCGAAATCGGCGGAGTGGAGGAGCTGTACTTTATCGTCAAACGCGTTCTGGGGGGTGATGACGGCAATGGCGCCGCGGAAGCGCTCGTCGCCGAGGCGGATGACGTGGAGGGTCACGGCGCCGTTGACTTTGGCGTCGTTGTTTTCGACCACGGTGAGGTAGTTTTCCTCTCCGGTCGGTTCCAGCAGGGACTCTGGATTGGGGACCAGTGCGGCGCCGACGCCGAGGCTCTTGAGGGGGGCGAATTCCGTGGTGGATTCCGCTTCGGTGAAGGAGTCCCCGGTGCCGGAGGCGAGGTAGAATAGGACTTTGTTGTCGGATGCGGGGGCCGCCTGGAGCCCGCCAGGCAGGTAGGGTGCCGGGGTGCCGCCTACTGCGGCCACTTCCTTGGCGTAGGCTGCGGGATTGGATTGCTGGAACAATTTCTCGATGGCTTCGGCCCATTCAGGGTTGCCGGGGGCGAGGTTTTCGAGGGCTTCCTGGTCGGGTTCATTAAGCACGTTAGGCTCCAGCAGGGCGAGGCCGACTGGGGTTTGGGTGAGCTTGGGATCACCGCTTTCGAGGTTATTGAGCCTGCCGCGCAGCACCAGTTTGGACTGGAGGACGTCATAGTAGAAGCGGCGACTGAGGGAGCCGGTCAACTCCTTGTAATACCAGCGCGACCCCTCCGCCGAGACCTTCGCGGTGTTGGTCGCTTGTAGGTCCTCGGGCAGGGCCTCCTTGGCGTAGTCGGTCGTGCGAGCATCGAGCAGGCGCATGAAGCGGCCGTTGAAGGTGTGTTCCTGGGCCTCGTTGATCTCCATGTTAGGAGTGGCGTTGTCGAAGACGACCTCGGCAGAAGCCCAGCCGATGACGCCGGGCAAGCCGGGTGCGGCGGGGTTGTCCGCTTTGTATTCTCCGCCGGGATAGGTCAGGGTTTCCCCGCGCTTGAGGACGGGATAGCCGTCCTTCCAGTAGGCGCGATAACGGATTTCCTGAGCGAGGTACTGGGTCCCATCCTGGAAATCCGCGAGAGTTAGTTCGGTA
This sequence comes from Akkermansia muciniphila, assembly GCA_943331195.2. Classification (GTDB taxonomy): domain Bacteria; phylum Verrucomicrobiota; class Verrucomicrobiia; order Verrucomicrobiales; family V1-33; genus CAIZWU01. The sequence goes on from CALQKQ020000027.1 coordinate 1,396, forward strand.
CCCTCTTCGTGTTGGGGCAGCCAGGCCACTGGGCTGGCACCGCCGGCGGCCTCTTCGCCTTCGCCCAGCCAGAATCCTGGGGCCAGGGGATACCAGAAGCGGTAGAAGAAGCGGCCGGGAATCCGCAGGTCGGCCTCGCCCTCGAGATCGCCCGCGGCCACCCAGGGGACTCCGGTTTTGTCTTGCCAGAGGGTGCGCTGCTGGTAATCGGCATTGTAGCGGTCCTTGAACACGATGTTGCCGCCGCGGCTCTGAGGCAACAGGCGCCCTCCGGCGACGAGGTTGAGCGGGTAGAAGGGAGCGACGACGTCACCGGCGAAAGCCACGGCCCCGAAATGATAGGAGGGATCTGCGGGCTGAGGAACGGGGGATCCGGATGCGTCCACGGGGCGGTGGGTTTGCTGGTCGAGGGCGGGGAAATCCGCCGTGCCGGCCCGCGTGGTCAGGACGCGATAGATGACCATTTGCGGCTGGCCGGTGGCGCGGTTGGTGTATTGGCCGAGCACGAAGGGCTCGGAGGTGTATTCCTCGCGGAGGGCCCGATTGGTCCGGTTGATGTCCTGCTGCAGGGCAAAGAAGGCGCTTTGGCCGAGGTTCGCTGCGGGGTCGCCGGTCATCACGGCGGTGTGCGAGGGAGCCACCAGGGCGTGTTCCTCGTTGGGATTGAAGCCCGGCAGGGTGCGGTCGGGCTGTTGGTAAACGGTGAGGTTGCCCACCTTGGTCGGGTCATAGACTGGCTGGATTTTGCCATCCTTGGCGACGCCTTCGCTGCCCAATTGGCTGGCGATGTAGATAGCGCGGGGGGCGTCTTCGGCTGGGAAATCCACGTCGTCATAGTGAGTCATCACATAGGGCCAGCCGACGGGCGGATGGACCAGGCTGGCGGGATCGGCGCCTGGATTTTCATAGTAGCCGATGCTGAGGCGTTGGTTTTCCTCGAAGAGACCGGCCCAGTTCACCGGGAAAACCGGCCCCCATGCACCCACTGCGGCGGCGCGGTCATAGAGGGTGGCGTTGTAGTTAGAAATTTCGTTGACGAGGTAGCCGGAGCCGTAGCGGGCGGTATCCGCCGGGCTGCTGATGCGGGAGGCCACGACTTGGGCGGGACCTTCGTCTTGATGGGTTTCGGGATCGAGCGAGGTGACGACGCGAACGGCGATTTTTTCCCGGCTCAGGTCCCCGTTGGCGGCCCCGGTGCTAGGGCGGTAGCTGAACACGAGCACGGTGCGGATGTCGGAGGTGGTCTCACGGAAACGGGGAACCGGGCCGTTTTGGTCGACTTTGGCGGTGTCCTGCTCGGAGAAGGCCTGCCGGAGGAAGTTCCAGCGGTCGGCGGCCGAGGGATCGAGGTCGACCGGGAAGGGCGAGGCTTGGTTAGGCGAGACCAGGTAGCGGTAGTGGGCATCGGGGGCGGCGGGGAATGCGGCGGCGGCGGCGAATTGGTAGTCGGTCTGGTAAGCCGGAGCCGTGCCCAGGTAGTTCCCTTGGGCGTCCTCCAAGAATGCGAGGGACTCGGTGACATGGGGAAAATCTGCGGTGACCTCCAGGGTGTAGGTTTCCCCGGTGTTCTTGTCCTTCCATGCGAGGGTGTAGGTGCCGGGTTTGAGCGGATACCATTTTTTCCCGAGGACATCCCATTGCCAAGGGTCGCCCTCGCCGTTGGTCCAGCCGGGTTGGTTCTGGGTGACGTCAGGACCGGTGACGGCCGGCTGGCTGTTAGCGGTGACGGAGACCAGCACGGCATCGTCTGGAAGATCGGGGGTGAGCTGGAGGTCCATCGCGGCGGCGCTGGTAAAATCGAGGCCTTCGCCGATCGCCAGTTGGGCGCGGAACGTGGTGGGGCCGTAGTCGAGACTCACGCTGCCGGGGGCTGAGACGGCGGGAATCGTCAGGCCCTTGGAGGGCTGGCCTTGGAAGGTGGCGTTGAGCAAGGAACGGAAGCTGATGCCGCTGAAGTTGTTCATGGCGGCGGAAACCGACTTGAGGGTGTAGCGGCGGTTCGCGGTGCGGTAGATGGTGCCGACCTCGAGCTTCTCGCCCTCGGCTAGCCAGAGATCGAGCACGGCAACCATGCCCGCCGCTGGCTGGGTTTTGATCGCCGTGAGGCCATCTTGGACGCCATCGACGGTTTTGAAATACGGAAGGTTTGAGGTGGCGGAAACGGCCGTGTTGGGCAGGCCGACGGCGTTGACCGTGGCCTTGAAGCGGAATTGCTTGTCCCACATCCAGAAGACGCGCCGGTAGTCGGTCAGGGCACCCTGCTCGTTGGGGTCGATGTTGTGGGTGCTGCCGCTGGTGGTGTCGAGGGGGTTGAAATGGAAGCCGGGAAGCACGGTCGCCACCATTTCTCCGCCGGTGGCACTAGCGGGAATGACGGCGTCGAAGCCCAGCGCGGCGAAGGCGACATTGCTCCCCTCGGAGGAAGCTAGGGTGAAGCCGCCGATGGTGAGGTGATCCCGCGCCAGCACGCGTAGATTGGCGGGAGGAAGGGCCTGCAGGGCCACCGAGGCCTCCGCCGATTCATAGCTGAGGCTGAGCGTCCGGCTGTTAGTGTCGCCGAGGTCAGCGACATGCACTTCGACCAAGTGGTCTCCGGCGGAGAGGAACCGGGACGCGTTCACGTCCAGCGCCTCGCTATTCTGCCCGTCGCTGTTGAGCATCCGCACGCCGTCGATGAGAAGCTGGCCGCCGTCGCCGGGATGAAAGTGGAAGGTGTAGTTAGCGGCGGTAGGGAGGTGCAGCCGGGAGCGCAGGGTCCAGCCGTAGTAGCCTGCGGAGCTTGCGGCGGGCACTGTGCCCGTGCTCGGAAGCGAGAAGCCGGCCTGGGTGGAGCGCGCCTGCACGGGGAAGGACTCGGTGTCCGCGACACTGGCGGGCAGCGGGGTTCCCTTGCGGCGCTCGAGGTAAACGCCGCTCATGTCCGCCGGCAGGGTGTCGAACGGAAGTTCCAAGCCTAGCGAGGCATCGCCAGTGCCCACGAGCATGGTGGAGCGGGCGCTGCGGACCTGGTCGATGCTGAGCGCGGTTTTCCAGAGGCGCAGGTTGTTGATGCCGCCTGGAAAAAAGCCCTCCGCGTTGCTGCCGTTAGCGCGCGCTCCCACGCAGACCACCTGGGTAGTGCCGGAAAAGTTAAGCGCTTGGTTCCCCGTGGCCACGACTTTCCCGTCGCGATAGAGGGTGACGGTGTTGGCGCTCTTGTCATTGACCGCCGCCCAGTGGTGCCAGCTACTATCTGTCAGGGCGGACGGTGCCGCGACGGTCGTTCCGTTGTTAGTCAAGAAAAAGGCATTCCCGGCGGTGAATCCGGCGCGCAGTTGCCACGCGGAGTTGGGCAAAGACCCTAGCGCCACCACGTTTTGGTCGGCGGCCATGGTAAGGGGATCCCGGCGGGCCCAGAATTCCATGGTGAAACTGCCGTCGCTGCCGATCCGGTCGGTTCCGGCAGCGCTGGTGCGCAGGTGGTCGCCAGTGCCGGAGAGTTGGAGGAAGCGCTCGGGCGATCCGGGCGCGTTTTCAATCACATAGCCCCGGGGCTGGAACTGAACATCGAGCCCGTTGCCCACCCCCATGATTTGGGAGTAAACCACCGAATTGAAATTGTAGCCATTGACGCGGAAATTTCGCCCTAGGGTCGGTTGGTTCGCGGGGTCGGTCACCGCAGAAGCCGACAGGCCCTGAATGGATTCCGTGCCGGTATTGACTTCCGCCAGAGACTCCAGTTCCCACTGCCAGTTGACGACGGTATCCTCCTCAAGGTTGACGGTGGCACCGGGCTGAATGGGTTGCCCGTTGCGGGTCCCGCCGACGCGCCGGGCCCGGTAGGCGGCCAGTCGCTGGTTTTCGCTGTCCGTGCCGGAGAGGGTCTTGCGGTAGCGATCGAGATAAACAAAGTCCGGCGCGCTGAAGGTCACGGACTGCTCTCCCTGGTAGGGCTTGCTGCCCGGGGCCGGGCTCAGCAGGTGTTCGCCATAGGCGCTGCTGACGGTCACATTCACCGAGCTGTCGGCCTGGATGGAAATGTTGCGGACGCGCTGGGCCTGAGTTTGGCTGCCGGTGCGGGCCCCGAATCCAAGGCGCCAGCCCTTGGCGGGAGAGAAGGGTACGGCGATGTTCGCGAGGATCTTGACTCCGTTCCAGGTCACGGTCACCGCTCCGCCGCCGTTTTCCTGGGGAATGCTCAGATCGACCTGCACGGGGACAAAACTAGCCCCGGTCGTTAGGGATGCGTTGCTGCCGTCGGGATTTCTAGCTAACGGATAGACTCTTGCCCGGTTACCGTCGCGCTGGCCCATAAAGGAAATGCCCGCTTTGGTGAGCGAATCATAGACTACCTCGACAGCCGGCGCGGTGTCGATGCCGCCGTTGTCGAAGGTGTCGAAGGTGACGGCAAGCCCTTTCGCGATGCCGTTCTCCCCAATGGTGGAGCCGAACAGTTCGGGGCCGAAGTTAAAGCTGAAGCCGTCGGCGGGCGGCGTGGTCCCCCCGGTGGTCTGGACTTCGAACTTGACCGACAAGCGCTGCACCATCTCTCCGGCAGGGAGGGAGCTGAGGATCAGCGTGCCTTCCTGGGAGGTCAAGGCATCCGTGAGTTGCACATAGTCCTCCGCAGTCTTGGCCGTGCCCACCAGATTGACATCGGCCCGCGAAGCCCCACCGGGAAACTGGATCGAGTCGGTGAACGATTGCGCCGGAACCAGGCCGCGCAGCGCTAGCAGGGCCGAGACCAGGCACAGCGGGAGGTGCCGGGCGGCGGTTTGGGAAAAGGGAAGCATCATGGTTCGGGAAAAGGGGATATTCACTTGAGCGTGGCCACGGGGCTGACTCGGCGCAGGGAGAGGGTGCCTTTCGCGACAAGGTCTTGTCGGGCTAGGCCGAAAGTGGTTTCTTGATAAGTTCCTGTTAGGATGGTCGGATTAGGCGACGCCTCCACCGTCAGGGAGAAGCGGCGCGAGATCGAATACCCCACGCCGTGCTGGGGATGGAAGGCGTGCCGGAAGGGATTGGTGCGATGGAAGGGGTCCAGCGTGAGGGGCGCGGCGGAGCTGGTTCCGAGGGTTTTCCCGACGCCGAGCTGCCCCTCAAGCGGCCAGGAAAGGTAGTAAAGCTCCGGCAGATCGGGCGGGCGGGACGTGCGGGAATCCAGGGAGAAATAGGCCGTGACGTCGGCGTCGCTCACCGCCGCCGGATCGACAAGCCCTTGCGCCTTGGCGACGGAATTGCGCAGGGAGGCGGAGAGGTGCGCCGCGCTCATGTCCCGGGGCAAGTCAAAGGAAACGGTTTCCAGCCGCAGGCCCACCTTGGTGCCATCCGCCCGCTGCTGGATGCCCTCGTAGTAGGGAATGCGGGTCTCGTCGATGACCAGCACCGGACTCGAGTCGACTTCCGGCGAGGTCGTCTTGGTTTGCATCAAGACGGACCGGGGAACTAAGCGCGCCTGCCCGGCGGCATCGACATGGAGATAGATCTGCAGCGCAAGGTGGCTCGGGGTTTTTTGGATGGGTGCCCCCGCCGTGGCTAGGCTGGTGACCGAGTTCAGGACGATCTGTCCGGACCACAGGCCGGTGGTGGGGGAGGTGGGGCTGGCATCGGCCTCAGCCGGGAGGTTCGCCTGGGTGGCGGTGACGGGCAGGTAGCGGTAGGTGGAGCCGCCCTCCAGCGAGACGCTGACGCGGTAGAGGTGCTCGCGGAGATAGGAACCCGTCGTCCAGTTGCGCAGCACGCCGACGGTCACGGACTGACTCGCCCCAGCCGCGAGCGATGCCGCCTGCCAGCCGAGCGTGAAATCTGCCGCTTGAACCCGCCACTGCAGCGCGGCTGGAACCGCTTCCAGAGCGAAGAACGGCAATTCGTTAGCCGCAGGATCCGCAGCTGCCGGAGCGAGCCGACTGAGGGTGACTTGATGCTGGGCTGGGCCGGTTTTTTCGAGGTTGGAAAAGGTCAATTCCCTGGAAGACATCAGCACCGGGGCGGCGGAGGCGTCTGTCGGATTGACCACCTCCAAGGAGCCCGGGCCCGATCCAAAAGCTAGCGAACCAGAAACCGCGCCGGAAAAACCGATTTCCACCGGACCCGCCCAGCCTTGGCCCGAGAGGGTATAGGGCACATTGATCCAGTAGGCTTGGCCACTTTCGAGCCGATCTGCTCCTTTCACCGCCTCCCAGGCCCCCGTCGCGGCGTTCAGTCGCTGCACATTGGCCGCCGCTCCGAGCGGTCCATCGACTACAATGCCGGAAGCCGCCAGCAGGGAGGAAAACGTGGGAACTCCCTGAATCCCAAAGCCTACCAAATTGAAACTGCCTTGGATCCAGGCGGGCCGATCCCAGGCCACCTTGCCGCGCAAGCTAAGCGTTCCCGCCGCCGCCCCGTCCTGGACGGCGCCATCCAAGGTCGCCACATGCACCAAATAGGCGTGGTTGGCGCGGACCGCGATGCTGGCGGTCTCACCGGAAGCTGGGTCGGAGGCCCACACGTCCCAGCCGCCTTGATTGAAAAGACTCTCCGGATCCGACGTGAATTCCGCCGTCCCAATCCGGCCAACCGGGCTGGCGACGCGGTCAATCCGGAAGCCGTCCGCTCGGAACACCTGATCACAAGTCAAACTGCCCCCACTGGCATCCTGGGGCTCCACTTCCAGCCACACCGCATTCCAGCCATAGGTGAGTTTCAAGTTTTGATCGGCCTCCACCGCCGCGGCCGGGCCGGCCCACCACGCGACCAGGAACACTTGAAGCAGCAAGACGACCAGGGGGCGGCGAAAGGAGGATGACATGAGGGGGCGGTTGGCTTGAGATGGCCTCGCCTGGAAAAGCGGACATCATGCCACAGCATTTCTCCTCCAGCGATAAACGGTCAATCTGGAGGATTTGGTATATTTTGGGGGGGCCACTTTTGCCGCATCCAGAAATTGATTTCCCCTGTGGTGAGCGGCAGTCGGTTCTGCCTATGGGTTGCTGAAAATGGATATCTCTACTCTGGCGTTGATTTCCGGCGGCATCGCGATCCTCCAAGCGCTCGCCTTTTGCTTCGCGTGGACCCTCAACCGGAGCGCTCCGGGGCTGGGCCGCTGGACGCTGACCAGCCTGCTCTGCGGGAGTTCCCTCCTGCTGATGCTCTGTCGTCAGCGCTTTGACTTCCCCCTGCTCACCCAGTGGCTGCCGACGCTGCTGGCCTGGACCGGAACCGCCCTGCTCTATGTAGGCACGGCGGAATTCCAAGGGAGGCGGGCGGTGCTGAAGTGGCCGCTGCTCTGCTGCGCGCCGGCGCTGGTCGGCTACCTTTGGTTCGGATGGGTCTCCCCACAAACCTGGCTGCGACCGGTCTTCTACTCGACGCCGATGGTGCTCTTTCTGGGCCTTACGGCGCGCGAGTGGTTCCGCGAACAACGCGAAGGCCTCCGCTTGACCGCCTACTGCAGCGGCGGGACCGCCGCGCTCTACGCCCTCTCTTATATATGCCGTGCCTGGTTAATCGCCAGCCAAGAGGCGAATCCAGAACCTCTCGAAGGCGGCCCCGTCCAAGTGCTCGTGTTCGTCAGCACCCTGTTGTGGTTGCTTTGCTGGACCTACACCGCGCTGCTCCTGCTCAACCAATGGCATCTCTTGGAAAAAATGCAGTTTTATGAGGCCCAATTGATGGCTCAGAAGAATCTGGTCCACACCGAAAGGCAATTGGCCATCCGCGAGCGAGAGTTGCTCAGCGAGCGCTCCCTGCGGCAACGCGACCTGCTGCTGCGCGACCTGCACGACGGCATCGGCGGGATGACGGCCAACTTGGTATTGCTCGTCTCCATGGGACGCCGCGAGGAAGAAGCCTCCGAGCGGCATGAACTCATGCGCCACCTCGAGCATCTCGTGGTCGATTGTAATCGGGAGGTCAGATGCCTCATGGACGTGCTCGAAAAGGGCCCCGTCGATTGGTGTCAATTCCTCCAGGAGCTGCGCCAGCATGCCGAGCATCTCACGGCCGGCCACGGCTTCAAACTGGACTGGCAGGTCAGCGGCAAGCTGCCGACGCCCCCCCTCAGCGATGCCGCCGCCCGACTCTCCCTGCTGCGCTGCCTGAAGGAAGCCATCAGCAACCTCGCCCGCCACGCCCAGGCCCGCCACGCCACCATCCGGGTGCGTTTCTTTCAGGACTGTTTCGGCATCACCGTCCGCGATGACGGTATCGGCCTGCCGCACGGCCAGGTCGCGGATTCCGGCGGCCGCGGCTTGCCCAACATGCGCCGCCGCTGCGAGGAACTCTGCGGCCGCGTCGCGATTCATCGAAGTTACGGAACCACCCTTCGATTCATCATCCCGCTGCCGGTCAGCCTCCACCCCATCCCCAAAAAATCCCCATTTTGCGACCTTGCCCCCGCCTGAGGAGGAATCCATGAAAAGAACATGATTCGCCTTGTGATAGTGGAAGACGATCCCGCGATGCTGGCGGCCCTTGGTCGGCTTTTCGCGGCGGCGGACGGCATCCACTTGGTGGGAGCCTATGAGACGGCCGAGGCGGCCCTGCAAGAGGTGGACTGGAAGGAAGTGGACGTGCTATTGACCGACCTAGATCTCCCGGGATTGACCGGGCCCCAGTTGATCGCGGTGGCCCGTGGGCAAGCGCCGCAGCTGCTGGCCTTGGCTCACACCGTTCATGAGCAGCGCGAGAGCTTGTTTCAGGCCCTGCGCGCGGGGGCCTACGGCTATCTTGTCAAGGGGATGCCCGCTCCCGCGTTGGTCCAAGCGATCCGCGCCATCTTCGGCGGAGAAACCCCGATCAGCCCCTTGGTGGCCAGGCACCTGATCGCGCAGTTCCACGAGACCGAGGCCGCCGCGTCGGCAGCTCCGCAGGAGGATTTGACGAGCCGGGAACGGGAAGTGCTGCGGAGCTTCACCCGCGGCAGCACTTATGATGAAATCGCCGACGCCATGGGCATCAGCCGCCACACCGTGCACACCCATATTCGCAATATTTATGGCAAGTTGCACGTCAACAGCCGCAAGCAGGCGCTGCGCCAGGCCCTGAGCCGAGGCTACTTGTGAGAGGGTGAACTTCCCGTGCCCAAGCCCCAACCGGGCGGGCCAATCATTAGGTCGCCCCTTCAGGGCTCGGGGGGGAGCTGAGGGCGCAAGGGGGTGTGGCCGTCGCTGGCGACGGGGTAGACGGCGTGCTGCTGCTGCAGTCCATCGATCAAGCCCTGCATCAAACGGCGCAGTTCGGCGGGGTGGGATGCGGCCAAATTTTGCTGTTCAAAGGGGTCCTCGGCGAGATGATAGAGTTGGTAGGGCGACCCTTCGGACACCGCCGAGGGCAGATAGTGATAAATGACTTTCCAGCCGCCATCGCGATAGGACGTGAAGTAATTGCTGCGGTGGGGCGCGTGCGGGTAATGCATCAGAAAGGTTTCGCGGCGGCTAGGGTCGGATTGGCCGGTGAGGAGGCGGTCGAGAGGCGCGCCGTCCACCACATGCGAGGGAGGCGAGCTCAGCCCAACAAGCTTGAGCAAGGTGGGAAAGAGGTCGTACACGGCGGCCTGCTGGGACTGGATGGCCCCGGCGGCGATGGGAAGGCGCTGCTGGCAAGGAAGCTCCGGCCCCGGCCGGGCCCAGGCGGCGATGAAGGGGACCCGCATCCCGCCTTCATAGTGAGAGCCCTTGCGTCCCCGCAGCGGCGCGGCGCAAGCCACGGCGTGCTCGTGCCCTAACGGCGCGTCCGATCCGTTATCACCCAAAAAGAGCACCAGGGTTTGCTGGGCGACGCCGAGCGCGTCCAAATGGTCGAGGAGATCCCCGAGCGATTGATCCATGCCCTCCACCAAGGTGGCGAAGGCCTGGGCGGCGGCGGGTTTGCCGGAGTTGCGGTACGCCTCTGCGAAACGGGGATCGGACTGGAAGGGCGCATGCACCGCGTAGTGGGCGAAGTGAAGGAAAAAGGGCTTCCCCTCCTGCACGGCGGCGGAGACATGGGCCTTGGCCTCGCGGGTGAGCGCTTCGGTCAGGAACACCTCGCTGCCGTGGTATTTTTCCAAGCCGGGCACGGCGTGGGTGGCGGCGCGGGTGCCCGCATAGTTTTGCGCCCCGTAATAGCTCCCCGGCTGCCCCATGGGGCCACCCCCGGTATTGACCGCGAAGCCGAGGTGGAGGGGGTCGGCCCCGGGGCTGCCGCGCGGCCCCAAGTGGCCTTTGCCCACGTGAAGGGTGCGGTAGCCGGCCTGCTGCAGGAGGCCTGGCAGGGCCACCGCGTCCGGCGCCAGACCCTGCCAATTCCAATCCGGCGGGCCCTGGGGGCCCCGATTGTTTTCGTCAGGATTGATCCAATTGGTGGTGCGGTGCCGCGCCGCATTCTGCCCCGTGAGCAGCGACAGCCGCGTCGGCGAGCACACGCTCATGGCACAAAACTGGTTGAAGCGGATGCCGCGCTCCGCCAGGCGCTCCATGTGGGGGGTCCGGTAAAAATCGTTGAGCGGATAGCGCTGCGGCCGCCCCGCCGCATCCGTCAAAAAGGGCAGCGAGGTGTCCATCACCCCCATGTCATCGACCAGAAAAATCACGATGTTAGGCCTGAACTCCGCCGCAGGGGCGGCCGCCAGACAAGCCAAGAGAAGGAGGGATAGGAGTGCGCGAAAGGCCATGCAGAGGAGGGCGAAACCGCCGGAGAAGCGCTCAGTTTAGGAGCAAAGCCCGCGCCTGGCCAGCCCTTTGCCTGGAAATGCCTTGCCGCCATGGCCGCGACAAGACGCCAAGCCCGCCGCCGCCCTAGCCGCAGGAGATCAGGCAAACCCCGAGGCGCGCGCGCGGCAAGTCCGGCGCAGGTTCTCTTTGCCCGCCCCCCCTTCCCGCCCAAAGCTAACCTGGCTTCGATCTGCCCTTTCCCCTAAGCTGCACCCTCCCCATGAAAAACCGCCTCCTTTTCCTAACTTTCGGTCTCTTGCTCGGCGCGGGCCTCAGCTGGGCCTGGCAGCTGTCCTCCCGCGATGCCGGAACCCTCGCCGCCGCGCAAGGGGAAGCCGACCGCGCCCGCATCGCCCTGCTTGAAGCCGACCTCCAAGGGGCCCGCGCCGAGGCCGAGCGCGCCCGCCTGGCCATGGCATCCGCCGGAGCCGATCTCGCGCCACCCGCCCCTAACGTGGTTGATTTGGAGCGCCTGCTCAATGACGCCCGCCCCCTCTTAAAATCGCTCGCCCTCATGTTCGGGGAGCAGCGCCGCACCATGAGCGAGCAATGGATTCGCAGCATGGTCACGAAAATGGCCGATGACATGGGCCTCACCGAGGAGCAGGCCGCCGCCATGGCGGAGCACTTCATCAAGCTGGACGGAGAAAACTTCGCCAAAATGCAGGCCATGTTAGACCGCAAGCTCTCCATTTTTGACGTCTTCACGGTCATGAACGATCTCAATCCACAAAAATCCATGGATGCCTACGTGATGAAGTCCCTCACCGAGGAACAGCGCAGCGCCTGGGAAGGCCGCAAGCTGGAGACCAAAGCCCAGCAGTTAGAGCGCACCGCGACCCGCCAATTGGACCGGATGACGCGCGATCTCCAATTGGACGAAACCCAGCAAGACCGCGTCTTCGAAATTCTCGTCAAAACCAATCCCGCCTACGACCCGTCCCTCGCCGTCGCAGGCTTGGCCACGGAAAGCGCCGGGCCCAGCACTCCCGAAAACCAAAACGAAGCCATCGCCGAAGTCCTCCGCCCCGAGCAAATGGAAGGCTGGAACACCATGCAGGAGCGCCAATCCCGCGAAAACAAGCGCTGGACCGATGCCTTGGGCGGCTTCGACGCCGCCACCTTCTTCCGCGGCATGGTGGGCGGCGGCCGGGGGCGCTGAGGGCGGCCCCGCCCGCCGCGCGGCCTTCCTGCCACCTGATCCAAATCCGCTCTAGCCTCCATGAACAAAGCCTCCCGCCTCCTCGCGGCCTTGCTCGCGGGCCTGCTGCTGACGGCGGCAGCTCCGCGCCCAAATATCATTATTATCCTAGCGGACGATCTGGGCGGGGGCGAATGCGGTGCCCCAGACCTACCCACTCCCCACTTGGACCGCCTCGCCCGCGAGGGGCTGACGTTTACCAATTGGTGGGCCAACAGCCCGGTCTGCTCGCCGACCCGCGCCGCCCTCCTCACTGGCTGCTATCCCGATCGGGTCGGGGTGCCCGGAGTGATCCGCCAGGAAACCCCCGCCGACTCCTGGGGCTACCTCCAGCCGGGGATTCCCCTGCTGCCGGAGGCGCTTCGCGCCGGCGGCTATCATTCCGCCCTCGTCGGCAAATGGCATCTCGGCACCAGCTCGCCTAACACCCCAACCGAGCGCGGCTTCGATACCTTCCACGGCTTTCTCGGCGACATGATGGACGACTACTGGAGCCACCTGCGCCACGGCCACAATCTGATGCGCCGCGACCAGGAAGTGATTTCGCCCGAGGGCCACGCCACCGACCTTTTCAGCGCTTGGGCCTGTCGCTACCTGGAGGAACGGGCCCAGGCGGGCGGGCCCTTTTTCCTCTACTTGGCCTACAATGCCCCGCACGACCCCATTCAGCCGCCCCAGGATTGGTTCGAAAAAGTGCGTCGAGCCGCCCCCGAGCTGAGCGAAGCCCGCGCCAAACTGGTGGCTCTGATCGCCCACCTCGACCACGGGATTGGCCAAGTGCTGGAGACCTTGGATCGCTGCCGCCTTGCGGAAAACACCTTAGTGGTCTTCACCTCGGACAACGGGGGGCAGCTCAACCGAGCGGCCCGCAACGGCCCGTGGCGCGGCGGCAAGGGCCAGCTCTACGAAGGCGGCTTGCGCGTCCCGGGCCTGGCCCGCTGGCCTGGAAAAATCAAGCCGAACACCACAACCGATCGCTTCACCCTAACTATGGACCTGTTTCCCAGCGCCTGCGCGGCAGCGGCACTAGCCGTGCCGCCGGGCATCGACGGGCGCAGCTTTCTCCCCGCGCTGCTGGAGCCGGAAGCGGGCGATCCGCCCCGCGACCTCTACTTTGTGCGCCGCGAGGGCGGGGCCGAGTATGGTGGCAAAACCATTGAGGCCCTGCGGCGGGGCGACTGGAAGCTATTGCAAAACAGCCCCTTCGCTCCGCTCGAGCTCTACAACCTGCGCCGCGATCCTGGCGAAACCACCGACCTCGCGGCGGCAGAACCGCAGATCCGCAGCCAACTGCAGCGGGCCCTATCCGAACACCTCCAGCGGGGCGGGCAGGTCCCCTGGCAGCCCCCGGCAGGTGGAGCGACGGCTCATTGAGCTTACCTTCCGGGCGCGGCGCGCCCCTCCGCTGAAAACAAAGGCTAGGCGCTGGCGGATTCTTCGACCACGCCGAAGCGGCGGAATTTGGCGTAGCGGTCGCGCAGGAGATGGGGGGTTTTGGCGGATTCCACGGCGGCGAGGTGGCGGAGGATGGCGTCCTTGACGCTAGCGGCGGTGGCGGTGGGGTCGTAGTGGGCCCCGCCGGTGGGTTCGGGGATAACTTCGTCGACGATGCCGAGGCGGGAGAGGTCGCTAGCGGTGAGGTTGAGGGCTTCGGCGGCTTCGGGGGCGTGTTGGCGGTGCTTCCAAAGGATGGCGGCGCAGCCCTCGGGGCTGATGACCGAGTAGTAGGCGTTTTCCAGCATGAGGACGCGGTCGGCGACGCCGATGCCGAGGGCGCCGCCGGAGCCGCCTTCGCCGATGACGATGGCGA
>CALQKQ020000028.1 GCA_943331195.2 Akkermansia muciniphila
GCGGTTCACTATGCCCATCAAAAAGCGGTGCTGCACCGCGACCTTAAGCCTTCTAACATTCTCATCACAGAGATCGATGGGCAGCCCGTGCCTAAGATCATTGATTTTGGGATGGCGCAGGTTTTGGCCCCGGATGCCGGAGCCGGAGGCGCGGGGGAGGACGAGGCTCCGGCGGCGATGGGCACTCCCTTGTATATGAGTCCGGAGCAGATGGCGGGGTCGCTGGATTTGGATACTCGCAGTGATATTTACGCCTTGGGAGCGGTGCTCCATGAATTGTTGGTTGGGGCCAAGCCCGGTGCCCTGGAGACAGTGGTGCGGCCCCGGCCTGGTCAGCACGAGGATGCGTCGCTGCGGGCCACCGTGGGGCGCCCCAGCTTGGCCTTGCTGAGCCCGGGGACGAGCCGGGCGGGGCCTGCGGCGGCGGCGGTGGCGGCGGATCGGGGGACGAGTTTTGCTCGGCTGATGCGGCGACTCCAACACGATCTCGACTGGGTGGTGTTGCGGGCGATGGCGCGCGATCGGGAATCGCGCTATCCCAGTGCGGAGTCGTTCGCGGATGATTTGGAACGGTGGCGCAACCGGCAGCCGCTGCGCGCTCATCCTGGGGGGGCGGGGTATCAAGCCCGCAAATTTTTGCGGCGGTATGGGTGGGGTGTGGCGGCGGTGGCGGTTTTGCTGGTGGTGATGGCGCTGGGGGTGATGGCGAGCCTGGTGCAGGCGCGGCGGGCGGATCTGGCGCGGCTGGAGATGGACGGGGCGAGGCGGCAGGCGGAGGCCGCTCTGGTGGAGGCGCGGGCCCAGGAAAAGCTCGCGGAAGCGGCCCAAGGGGAAGCGACGCGGGCTCAGGGCGTCGCGGAAGGGGCACTGGGCCGGGTCAATGGGTTGTTAGAAAAATCGTGGTTGGAAACGGGTCGTGCCTGGCTAGAGCGAGCCCGGATTTTCCAAGAAAAGGGCCAACCCCAAGCGGCGCTGCTCAGCGCTGCGCGAGCGGTGGGCTTTGAGGGCTGGGGGCGCCGGGCGGAAGAGCCGCGGGCCATTGAGGAGAGCTTTCCGCCATTGCTGGGGCGGGGGTTTGCCACAGATGTGGCGCTCGAAGGCGAGCGGCAAGCGCTGGCCTTGGAGGCGGAAGGCGTGATTGATGCGGTGCGGCCGAGCCTTTGGCCCCTTTGGTCCAGCGGGCAGGTGGAGCCGTCGTTAGGGGGGATTCATCGTATCGCCTGGCATGCTGCGGGCGCGACGCTGGCGGCGGTTAATGCTAGGGGCCAGTTGCGGTTTTGGGAGGTGCGGGCAGACCGGGAGGTTTTTGATGTGGTGGCACCTTATGCGGCACCGCTGCATGATGCGGCGTTCAGCGGCGATGGATCGCTCTTGGCGGCGGGGGCCGCGGATGGTGCCTTGGTGCTGTGGCGTTGGGGTCAGGGCGGGCAGCGCTGCCTGCGGATGCGGGAGCCTGCAGCGTTGCATCGCCTGGCGGTGAGTCCGGACGGCGGATTGGTCCTAGCGGCTTATGATAATAAAACGGTGTGCTTGTGGAATACCCTGACGGGCGAGCCGGTCTGGCCGGCTCCATTGGCGGTGGCGGCGCCCGTGGCGGAGCTGGCTTTCAGCGCCCGCGGGCGGCGCATGGCGCTGGCGCTTAAAAATGGCGCGATGACGGTTTGGACCTTGCCGGAGGAGGGGCCGACTCCGGAGCCACTGCATGGGCAAAGCCCTGCTGGCATCATGAGCATGGCCTTGGATCCGGCGGGCACCCTGATAGCGTTAGGAGGGGCGGATGGGTCGGTGCACTTGTATGATTTGGGTTTGAAGCGTTTTCGCGAGTCCTTTCAGGGGCAGCACGTCGATAGCGTGGAAGGGGTGGTTTTTAGCGGTGATGGCCAGCGGCTGTTTAGTGGTGGCTGGGATCATACGGTGCGCCAGTGGTCGGTGGCGACGGGGCAAGAGACGGGTCCGCCGGTGGTGTATGAATCGCGCATTCATGCCATGGCGGCGACGCCTGACGGGTTGGGCTGGGTGGCGGGCACGCGCAATGCGGTCCTCCACTTGCACGAGGGGCAGGCCTTGTCGGAGACTCGCCGGGTGACCTTCCGGAGCGCAGGGGTTTCCGCCTTGGCGCTCAGTCCCGACGGGACGCAGTTGGTGGTAGGCACGCGAGAGCAGGCTATTGAAGTTTGGGAACTGGCCACGGGCGTGCGGCGCGCCACCCTGGTCGGACATGGCGGCCACATCAGTGACTTAGCGTTCAGCCCGGATGGGACGCTGCTGGCGAGTGCCTCGTGGGATGGCTCGGTTCGCTTGTGGGAAACGGCGGGATGGAGTCCGGTGGCGGTGCTCGGCGGCGGTGGGGAATTTATGGAAGACGTGGATTTCCAGGCCAATGGAACCTTGCTAGTGACGGCGGGTTCGAGCGGGCGCTTGGCCTGCTGGGACGTGGCCAGTCGCCAGCTGAGAAGGTCCTTGCTGGTCTCTGACAGGGGGCTGCGAGCGGTGGCTTTGCAGCCTCAGGGAAAACAGGTGATGGTCGTGACGCAGGAGGGTCGGCTGCTCATCCAGGAAGGGGAGGAGGGGCCGTGGCGGACGATTTCGGATGATCCAGGGTTTCGCGTCACCGCGGCGGCTTTTAGCGGCGAGGGGAGGCTGCTGGCGGCAGTTTCGCCTGGTGGCTTGGTGCGGATTTGGCACGTTGAATCCTTGGCGCTGCGGCAATCGATGGATGCGGCGATGCTGCTCAACCGCGTCCTCTTCGCGCCGAAAACGGGGGCCTTGATCCTGGGCTCGAATGATGGCCATGTGCAGTGGTGGAAGAAAGGGGAGGGGGACCAGTTTCGTCGGGCGGCGTTTGTGACCGCTCAGAGCGAGGCCCTCAGTGGGCTGGCCTGCAGCAGCGATGGTCGCGTGTTGGCGACGGCCGCTTTCGATGGCGTGATCCGCTTGTGGGATGCCTCCTCGGGAAGCGAGGCCTTGAGCCTTCCGGTCCCGCAGGGGCGCGCGCGGGCGCTGGCGATGAGCGCAGACGGCCGGTGCCTAGCGGTGGCTCTAGCTGATTTCCATGGGCAGGGGAGCCTTGGGCTCTGGGATAGCCTGACGGGAAAAGGGTTGGCGACTTTGCCCGGACACGCTGGGCCTGCCCAAGCGGTGGCTTTTAGTCCGGATGGCCGATGGCTTGCCAGCGGCGGTGCCGACGGTTCCCTGATGCTGTGGAATGCCCAGACGGGCGCTCGGGTGCGGAACCTGGAGCCAGCCGGGCAGCCCATCAACGACGTGGCCTTCAGCCCAGACGGTGCCCTCCTAGCCAGTGGCTCTGGCGATGGGCGGGTGCGGATTTGGGAGGTCGGCTCCGGCAGCCCCACGCCTCAAATCACCTGGCAACATCCGGTCTTAGTTTCCAGTGTGGTTTTTTCCCGGGATCGTCGCAGTGTCCTCACAGGTTCCATCGATGGCCAGATTATCCGCTGGAACCTCGATCCGGCGAGCGCGCCGGAGGTGCTGGCTCGCCTTGGATCTTCTGTTAAGGTTTTGCGGATGAGTCCGGAGGGCTCCGTGCTGGCCAGCTTGACGGAGGATGGGAACGTGCAGCTATGGGAGGGCAAGGGGTTCACCCTGAGGGGCGTGTTGCCAACCCCGTGTCAGGAGGACGGCTGCCTCGCTTTTAGTCCGGATGGTCGCTGCCTGGCGCTGCGCGATGAGGCCTTTGGCATCAAAATCATCGAGATCGCCACGGGTGCCACGCTGGGACGGCTGCGAGGGCATCACGATGTGGTGTCTGGGGTCGCCTTTAGCCCGGATGGATCGAGCGTGGCGACTTCGTCGTGGGACGGCGGCCTCAAGATGTGGGATGCCCCGGGTCGGCAGGGGGGGCGGATTGCGCAGGGCCCGGACTTGCTCCATTTGTTCCGTGCCGGCTTGGTTAAGGAGTCGGGCGGCACCCTGCAATGGCTGACCCAGCCTGGAGAGCCGCCGCAGGAGCTGCGGCCGGTCGGGCTGCCCAGTGCCGCGCTGCCGCGCTTGGCCAGCGAGTCCGTCAGCCCGGAGGAGGCCTTTGGGGTGAAGATGAAAGCGCTGGCACGAACCGACCAATGGCAGGCCGCCCAGGGATTGTGGAACCGCTTTCAGGCGCTCCACCCGGGGACCTTGCCCCCTGAGGAGGCGCGCAGCGCGTATCTTACCCTGCTCTATACGAGCCGACGCGATGCGGCGGCGGGGCAGGATCCAGCTTTGGACGCACGCTTGGCCATGGCCATTGACCAAGCCATTTCGGGTCACGGTCAGGCGGCCCTTCCTCCGGGCTTGGTGCCACCGACCGACTCGGGCGGGCGGTGATCGGGGCTTAGCGCGGCGATGGGCGGGAGGGTGAAAAAATTCACATGGGCTGTCACAAGGGGGTGAGAAAATCCGGATGCTTTAGGTGGAGGCCAAAATCGGGCGGCGCGTTCCGGTCTGAGTTTGGCCTCGGTGAATCTTTGTTTTCGGAAAATCCTGTCCTGTTGCCACCATGTTCCGCCCTTTGTCTTTGATGCCCGGCCGCACTTTTGGGCTGTATCTAGCGGCGTTGGGTGCCGTGAGTCCTAGCGCTTCGGTCGGGCAGCAGGCGGGGGACATTTTGGGGATCTACCGTTTCCAAGCGCCTGCGGGGGTCTCGCTGTGGACTTGCGCCCTGGCAACGAAAAAGCTATTTCAGGGTCAGTCGACTGGCGTGGTGCCGGGCTCCATGAGCACCATCACCCGGAGTGGGACCGGCTGGGTTCCGGGCGACTTTCGCCTGCACTATCTCGAAATAACCGACGGGCCCTGGGCTGGGCTAGCCTTGGACATCGCCAGCAACACCGCGACGACGGTCACCGTCCAAGGGAACATCGGGCCGGCGGGATTTCATCTCGGCGAGACCTTTAGTTTCGCCATCCGGAAGCACGCTACCCTGGGCGGCATCTTCCACCAGGGGGCGGGGCTGAACGCCTTTGATGACTCTATCACCCTTCTGTATGGCAATGGGAGCCGCAAAACGTTTTATTACGACGACACTGCGCCGGGACATGTGGTGGGCGATGATTTTAGCACGATCAAGGACGAGGAGATTGTATATCCAGGGCAGGGCCTGTTGCTCAACTGCAGTGGGGGGAGAAACCTGACTTTTGGAGAGGGCGAAGTTCGCTATCTTAAGGATACGCCGACCAAAATACCGCTCTACGGCGGCAAGGTCAATTTTGTGGGGCTGATGAATCCAGTGGTGGCTTCCGATCCCTTGGGCACGACCACTGCTGCGGAGCGCTCGGCGCTCGGTTCCGCAGCGCTGGGCCTAGTGAACTCGCAACTGGGTGAATATGACGATTTGATTAGCCTGTATGGCCGCAAGGGCGGGGCTTTCGCGCCCTTGGGGCTTTTTTATTATGACCAAGGCGTCGGTGCCATCGTCGATCCGGATGGCGTCCCTGCCGCCATCAGCATTCCCCATGGCACTGCTTTTACCATCAAGCCTACGGGCGACCGCTATTACACGCAACCTGCCGTGGTCGTGGGTCAATAACTTTAATCCCAACGACCATGTATAAAATCAATCTTATCTTGCTTGCTGGGGCGCTCGCTGTGGCGGGTTCGGGGCAGGCGGCCATTACGATTGCGGGAAACAACTTAGGGGGGAGCGGGCGGATTTTGGCGGATGCTGCGGGCACGGTGCTGCCGACGGGGAGCCTGCTGCGCCTGGGCTATTTCATAGACCCGACCACGGTGGCGGAAAGCGTGGCCGCGAATGATCTCAACGCCATTGAGATCAACTTTGTTTCTCTGGGCAATGGCGACGCTGGGGCTGGCAATGTAGCCACGGGCAGCTTGGCGATGGGCAATACGGCCGGGCGCTTTTCTTTTTCCCTGCAAAACGTGCAGCAGGCGATTCTTCCCGCCGGCCGCGCCATGTTTTATTGGGTTGTCAATGCCCCCACAGTTGCGGCGGCGACCCAGTGGGCCTTGTTCACTAACGACGACAGCAGCGGAGGGGGTTCGCCGTGGATATCCAAAACGGATGATCCAGCCATCCCCGGCAGCGGGGACCTGTCGTTGGCGGCTCAGTTGACCCGGGTCGACGACGCCAGCGATGTGTTGGTCGGTAGCCTGACGGCGAGTCAGTTGCGGCTGGTCGCCATCCCCGAGCCCAGTGCGGCCCCGCTCTTGGGAGCTGCTGGCCTGCTCACGCTGCGCCGCTCTCGTCGCTGAAGCGCCACAACGCGGAGCTGATCCGCCTCCAGAGCCAGCCTCCCCAGACGGCCACCCCCATTTTCCCCAGACCCTCTCCACCACCTACAATTGCACCTGCCATGATGAATCCACTCCTCTCCACGACATTTGCGCTGGCCTTCATTGGCTTGACGGTTCCCGCGACTGCCGCCCTGCTGGTGCCTGGCACCTCTGGGCCGGGTGCTGACTCCGACGGCGAGTTGAGCATCACTGCCAACACCGTCATCGACCTCTCCAAGGCCACGGTCGGAACCTGGAATCAAGACAACACGGCCAACCAAGGAAATGGGGTTTACGACCCGGAAAAATGGGCCGTGGTTTTCAAATACAGCCGCGTCACCATCGGCAAAGATGCCATGGTGACTTTCAAAAACAACGCCACCAGGGCCCCCGTGGTCTGGTTAGTCAGTGGCAGCGTGGGCATCAACGGCAACCTCGACCTGAGCGGGCAGAGCGCGGCCAATGTGTGGGCTTCGGAGCCGGTGGGGTATGCTTACCATTGGCTGCATCGCCCGCTGGGCGGGGTCCCCACCGAGCCCGGCCCCGGGGGATTCCGCGGGGGCGCGGCCTGGCGCGATGGCAATGTGTTGAATGGTCCCGGCTTTGGGCCTGGGGGAGGAAACAGCACGGGACGGGACAGTTATCTTGGCGTTTCCGCTGGGTTTGGGAGCGAGGCCACCAGGAGGGATGGAGTAGGCCCCGGCGGCATCAAATATGGCAATCCCTCCCTGATTCCATTAATTGGTGGGGCAGGAGGAGGAGGAGGCGGTTTTAATTCGTGGGGTATATCAGGCGGTGCCGGGGGTGGGGCCATGCTAATAGCATGCAACAACAACATCAGCTTTGATTTGGGCCGGATCAAGAGCGATGGAGGAACTTATGGGCAGGAACCTGGGTATTGGACGACGCTTGGCGCTGCAGGAAGCGGGGGCGGGATTCGGCTCATCTGCGCCAACCTGGTGGGCCGCGGGGATCTCAGCGCGAGGGGCGGCAGTGGGGGACCGTCTGTGGCGGGCCATGGCCGCATCCGCCTCGAGCGGGTTAGCAACGACAACACCTTGAATATCACGCCGGCGCCTTCCGTGATCGACTTGCCGGATGGGTCCACGCCGATCCTGTGGCCACCGACCGGTTCACCTCAGGCCAAGGTGCTGTCGATCGACAACCAACTGGCGCCGGCGGATCCGAAAGCCTCCTTTGGGGCGGCGACGCCGGACGTGGCCCTGCCACTGGTTAACAGCGCTACGGTCATCGTGGAGACGGTCAACGTGGAGGAGGCCTCTTCGGTGTTTGTGCGCATCGCGCCCCGCAACGGGATGGTGGTCAACGAAGCAGGCACCGACGGCGTGGTCCGGGCGGTCGATAAGCGGTATGCTAGTGAGATCAAGGCGGTGGTGAAGCAGATTGTGAGCACTGATCCCCTGACGATTCACTGGGAGGCTACGGTGCCGACCTTGATGGGCTATTCAGCGGTGCAAGCCCGCGTGGTTAGGCCTTGATTTCGCGGGCCTGGATGCGCGGGTGGATTGTGCCCGCAAGCCAGCCTAGAACCGAACGACTTCCTTTTTGTGGTGCCATGCGTTTCTTGACCCTTATAATGCTCCTTGGCGGGGTGCTGACGTCGCTGTCAGGGCGCGTTTTCGCGGCGGAGGCCTTGCTGATGCCAGAAGTCATCACCCGGGAAATCGGGCTACACGTGGGGGGGCTGCAGACGCCGGTAGTGCAGTTTGTGGAGACGCGGGAGGTGGCCCTTTTTGTGGGGATAGAGCCGGAACCGCCGTATCGGCAGGTGGAATCGCGCGAGGTGGCGATGGTGGTCTCCGACGAGACGCCGCCGCTGCGGATGGAGGACCTCAAGGTGTGGGTTTCCCCCACGGGGGACACCGTGGAACTCGACTGGAGTTTGTATGCGCCGTTTAAGCCCCGGGACCTAACTCACTATGAGATTTTCATGGCCGAGGCAGCGTTTACTTCCATTGAGGGGATGACGCCCTATGTACGGGTGGATGGGGAGGCGTTTACCCAGACGATTTCTGGCTTGTCCCAGTGGACGGATCGTTTTTTTGCGGTGGTGCCAGTGGATGGCTTGGGGAACCGACTCAGCGAAGTGGTCTATTCGGGGGCCTATGTCTTGCAGCCAGAAGTGATCGCTCGGGAGCTGGCGTTCTTTAATGGCATCGAACCTGATCCTGCCTACAGACAGGTGGAGAGCCGGGAGGTGGATCTGGTGGTTTCCGATGCGCTGCCGCCGCCGGCTTTGACGGACTTTCAGTTGGTGCCGTCTCCGACGGGCAAGGTGGTGACGCTGGATTGGAGTGAATATAACCCATATCCAGTTAGAGATATCGTGCGGTTTGACATTTATCGCTCGGATCGTCCGATCACCAGCCTTGATGGCTTGGAGCGGACCGCAGTGGGAATGGGGTTGCACCAATGGACGTTTACGGGCCTTCCGGAATGGCAGGACCACTATTTTGCCATCATTCCGGTGGATGGAGTGGGAAATTACGACGGCGGTTTTGTTTGGTCCGCGGCCTATATTTTGCAGCCGGAGGTCATCACGCGGGAGTCGGTATTGTTTGTCGGCATGGAGCCGGATCCGCCCTATCGCTATGTGGAAGCCCGCGAGGTGGGATTGGTGGTGGCGGATGATACCACGCCAGCGCCAGTGACGGCGGCGACGAGCGATTTCTCGGTGAATGTTTCCAACACTTTTTATGGCTTGGTCAATCTGGACTGGAGCGGCTTTGATTTGTGGTCGCAGCGGGATGTGGTGCGCTATCGCCTTTTTTATCGCGACTCCTTTTTTAGCGACGTGCGCGAATCGGGGGTGATGGAGGTTCCGGGCGGCTTGCAGAATGGTAATGAAGTGACGGGGGTTTCCGCCGCTTTTGAGAAAAAGGTCTACTACTTTGCGGTGGTGGCGGAGGATGTGGCAGGAAACTACAATCCGATGGTTTATGCTCGATCGACCAAAGAGCCGATGCCTGACTTTTTGGAGTTCGCCTTGAATGCGGGTAAGCCATTTGCGGAGGGAATTCTTCCGATCAATGGCGAGTGGACACCCCTGTTCGGGACCTACGACTACACGCGGAACAAAGCGGCGATGCAGGGCGGCATGCGATTTTACGTGGAGTGGAGCGACAACTTGTTCATTTGGCACCGGACGGGGGTCACCGAGGAAGTGGTGTCCGATGACGGCACCATCGAGACGGTGCGGGCCTTGGTGCCGCGCGGCGACGAGGCGCGGCGGTTTACCCGGCTGAAGGTGGTCCCGGGCGGGGGGCGGTGAGGCCTTGCTAAACAAGTCTTAGCGCAATTTCGGCATTTTTCTTCCACCTGCTATTCTAACTCTCTTGGACTGAGCTCGCCAAAACCTAGGGAGAGGGTCGCTGGCGACATCCAGAAATTATCTATGAAGCTGATTAAAAACATCTGGGGGGCTTGCATTAATAATATCGGTAAAACGCTCATCGCTGGGGTCGGTACCCTGGCGTCGGCCGGAATGCTGGCATTGGTGTATTCTCGTTTGCGAGTGAGTACTCCCGCCGAGCTCTGGGTGGTGATCCTTGAGGCGATTCGCGATCACCGGTTGGGCATCAGCTTAGCAGTGGCATTGCTGTTGATCGTGTATGGATTGAGCCGGCGGATGGCTGATGGCTTCAAGCTACTCACATGGTACGCCAAGCAGCAGAACCAGCCATTTCCATCTGGGTGGGCCTTTTTCCGCATGCTGGATATCGGGGGTTTCCATATTCTAAATGGTAACCGTCTGTTCAAGTCCGTGCGGATTTTCATCGAGTATCAAATATTGAACCCTCCACCTGAGAATGCTTCTGAAGCCACGGCAGAATTTTATTTCCAAGAAATAAAAAAATTCATCAAAAACTATCATCAGGAAAAGGATGGGGAGATGGCGGATGGAAGACAGCCAGGGGCTTCTACGATCAATGTGGCAAACTGCTTTGCCTTTTCCACCGAGGAAAAGCGGAGCGACATGCTGCGCTACTTCGGGTTTCTCGAGAGCTTCAGCGGGGTCTGCGACCGCTTTCTCATCAAGGCCAAGGTGGTGAAAGGATACCTCGCCCCGCTGCACCTCGTGGACGGGATGCTGGCGCAGTTTCAGGATACATGGGCCACCGTCATCAGCGAGTACAACAAGGAACTCAATAACACGGGGGTTAAACCGGCACCTCGACGGATCTTTGGCGCGGCCGAGATCAGGCGGCAGCAACTTTTTGTGTTGGACTGCTGGCTTCAATGGGGACCCAGCATTCCCATTTGCGGCTGTGATCAATGGAACGGGGTGGGCATGGTTCCACTACAATATGGCTATGGTGACGAAAATAATTCGATGCCGCTGCTGCCTTTGCATGACCGGGACCTTGAATGCCCTAATTACTCGTACGTGCTCAGAGCTATGAGGAAGGCGAACCTGGCGGTGCCATTCACGCTTAAAGTTAGGCCAGCTTTCATTCCGCCTGGGGGGGTCGATGGTATGCGTTGTGAGGCTGCAAAAGGATTGCTGGGGCAACTGGGTCGCGCTCAATCGCGCCTGGGCGGCAGAACGACCGAAGGGGTTGTGGTGCTGGACTATATCGCCGTCGATGAGTTAGCGGATACCACGGACCAGGGATTTAGCGATTATGTTGAAAATTCACAAAATCAGAATCATGATTATTATTCCGCCTATGTCTGGGCCATGTTTGTGCTTTGCTGGCGGGAATACAAAGTGGAACATGATCAGGAAGAACTCAAGGTGACGATTGGGGTTGCGGCGGGACAACCGGTTTTCCCAGCGGAAGGGGCACCCAAAGTCTTGCCACCTTTCCGAGGTTTGCCCGATCAACCAATGCCTTGGCTGGGCATGTTTCCCTTCTTTGTGCATGGGAATATTGCCGACGATGCCACCTATGCTTGTTCGAAGAGGCAGTTGGCCAGCAAAGCTCTGTCCTGCATAGAATCGATGTTGAACGAAGAGGTAGAAGTCGCGACTCCCGATGGTGGGCACACTTTTAAGAGGCCACTTCGCGAGTTGGTTGAATTCCGTTATGCATGTGCGGTGGATCACAGCGGTTGCAAGGAGTTCAAAAACCATAAACCTGATGGTAAGCTAAAGTCGGCCAAGCTCATCCACGAGTATTTTGTGGAGAATCTAGAAGTCCGCGAAGATGTCCGTGGCAGGTTTTCCGACCTCGCGCCAAACGTCATCATCAAGGTTAATGGCAGCGACGGTGAAACGGACTGGCCAACCCATAGGGAAACCTATATTTCCTGTAATTTGCCCGGTTTGATTGCTAAATTCTACGAGCACTGCAAGACTCCGTAATGGCACTAAACCCTGAGCCGCTGCGGCAAGGCATGACTTTCATGGAAGCGGATGCTGGGAAACCAGCAGAGGGGTTGTTGCAGGCCTTTTACAGGGGTTTATACGAGGAGCAGTTTCCCGACTACAACGAGCGGGAGTCACTGGAGAACATGCGCGAGTATCTGCGGCTGAAAGCGGAGGGGTGGTATGGCTTGAATAATTACCACATTTTGCTGGGCTATGAAGGGACGGAGCTCGTGGCAGCTTGTGTGAGTGATTATTTCCATCTTCCGAACACGGGGGTGATTGAGTTCTTGCTGGTGTCGCCGAAGACGCGCGGGAAAGGTTTTGGCCAGGCGATGCTGGAGGAAATGATCGGTGTCTTCCAAGTGGACGCCCGGCGGGCTGGCAAGGCGCAGTGTGATTATGTGATGGGAGAGATGAATGATCCCTTCCTGACCGATCCGGCGGTGGACAATCTGAACCCCTTTGATCGGGCGACCATTTGGGGCAAGTGGGGCTTCGCAGCGCTGGACTTTCCTTACCTTCAGCCGCCGCTGGATGAGGACAAGGAGGCGGTGGACAACCTGCTGGTGATGGTCCGTCCGCTGGTGGATGTTGCTGCCAAATCCGTGCCTGCGGCTACCGTGCGACAGGTGATTTATGATTATTTGAAGTGGGCCATGCGGTTTGAGGACCCAAGGGAGAGTTCTGAATACTGCGGGATGGCGCGCTTTCTTGACGGCCGCCTCGAGGTGCCGCTGCTTCCGCTGCAAGCTTACATCGGCCAAATACCCGAGCTTCCGATGTCGGTGCTGGAGGTGCACGACGTTCCTGGGCTGCGCCAGGTGCTACCCGTGTATCGAGCGAACTTTGGCATAAAGAAAGAGCAGGCGATTGAGGAAGGCGAGTTTGCGCGGCTCATCAGCGCTCCGCTGCGGGACTGGTTCCGCTATCACTTGTGGGGTTTGCGTGGGCACGAGGCGGTTCCGGTGGAGGGGATGGTGTCGATCTTCACTTTCCCGTGGGGAGGGTTTGGTGGTTATCTGGCCCTGGATGGAAGTTTGCGCGGCACCAAGCGACTGCGACCTTTAATGGCGAGGATCGAGCGCCAGATGCTCAGCGATTTTCCGACTGGCAAAGGATGGTTCATTGAGTGCGATCCGCTGGGGATGGAGAATGATATTTTCCAAAAAGTGGGATTTTACCCTTTGCCCATCGACTACCGGCAGCCTGATCTGGAGGCCAGGGAGGGCGGAACCGGCTTGGCCCAGCTGCGACGACTAAACCTGCTCTACAAGCCTTTTGGCCGGGTGTATTTCGACACGGTCCCTTCGCATGAAGCTCTGCTCGCGGCGGTGGCGGACATTTTCCGCGCTGTCTATGTGATCGACCAACCAGAGGAGGACCTGGCCTTCCGCCATCTCCAAGGGCTGCTCTGAATGGCTGCCAAGGACCCTGATGATTTTCAAAATGAAAGGGGTGGTTTAAATTCGTCAATTTTAGCATCTTAGCTGGGGCTGGGGCTTTGGGCTGGGCAAGGCTGGGGGTTTGGGGTGAGGGGATAGAATACGATGCGCTTAGGGTTATCGTTGTTGGGACGATGTCCGCACTGTTTCACCAGCGATGGAGGGTGGGAAGCACGGGGCCAATTGTCCAGACGCGGTCCGGACTTTTGGCTCACCCTCGGATGCGTTTTCCAATAGTCCGGACACTGTCCGGACTATTCCGACCGCACGGCTCCCCAGGGCTCGGATCATCAATGAAGGCCACGATTTCTCCACGACTGCATAAAGGCGTGGATAGGCACGGAAGAACGCGACGTAGGCAAACCGCCTAGGGCGGTCACAGGTCGGCACCTCTATTTGTGTTAGTGACTCTGCGAGGGTTTCGACGATGCTGCCATACTTGGCCCGGTCATCGCCCTGCAATTCATACTGACGATGTAAGCGCCGATCACCCAGTTCCGCAGCGTCAGGCTGGTATTCACCACCCGGCTCCCCGATTCCGACTGGCAGGGTGGCGCAGGCAAGGTCCGGGGCGCAACCCCGGTGGGGTTGGTGGACGCGGGGGGATGGGTTCCCAGGGTAGCGCGGGGCGCGCAACCCTGGGCTGGAGGACGGAACGCCGTTGGCGTTCATCGAGGCACCTCCGGTTCCTTGAGTAACTCCGTGACCCGCTTCCGGCCGGTCAGCATCTAAATTACCTGGTAAATTGCGCGATGCCGGCGGCGGTGGCCTGGCGGCTGAGCACGGTGGAGCATCGGCCGGAGCTGGCTTTGGAGCGGCAGGGGGGGCGGGATGCGCTGTGGTGCGGGGGCTTGATGCGGGGGCAGGCGTATGTGGTGCAGAGTTCGGAAGATCTGATTCGCTGGGAGGTGGAAGAGGCCTTTACGGCGGTGGAGGCGAGGGAGGAGGAAAAGGAGGCGGATGGATGGGAGGTGAAAACTCGCTGGCGGAAGGGGCGACGCGCGGCGTTTTTGGGGGATGAACCGCATTCGACTGATCGCCCGCAGCTTGAGGTATTATTGGCGCTGGCAAGTGGGCTTGGCGTTGGGGGTGATGGTGGCGGCGGCGGTGATTGCGGGGTCGCTGGTGACGGGGGATTCGGTGCGGGCGACGCTGGCGCGGCAGGCGGAGTTGCGGCTAGGGAAAGTGGGGAGTGCGGTGGTGGCGGCGGACGGATTTTTTACGGAAGGGCTGGCGGGGAAGGTGGCGGGGTCGGTGCCGGTGTTGCTGTTGCAGGGCACGGTGTCGGTGCCGGGGGAGGGGCGGCGGGCGAATGGGGTGAATGTGTATGGGGTGGGGGAGGCGTTTTGGGGTTTTGGGTCGGCGGGGAAGGCGGAAGCGGGGGCGGGACTGGTGGTGAATCGGGCTTTGGCGCAGGTTTTGGGATTGGGGGCGGGGGCGGAGGTGATTGTGCGGTTTGAGAAGCCGAGTTTGATTTCGCGGGATGCGCCGCTTTCTGGGGAGACGGACCAAACGGTGAGCCTGCGGCAGGCGGTGGCGCGGGTGGCGGCGGAGGAGGGCATGGGAGCGTTTTCGCTGAAGGCGCAGCAGGAGGCGGCGCTGAATGTTTATCTGCCGCTAGGGCAGTTGCAGGAGGCGGCGGGTTTGGCGGGGCGGGCCAATATGCTGCTTGCGGCGCAGGAGGCGGCGGAACCGGTGGCGCAGGCGGTGCAGGCGGGGATGACGCTGGAGGACGCCGGGTTGAGCTGGCGGGAGCTGGGGGGACAGCGGATTTTGGCGACGGGGCGGATTTTTCTATCGCCTGAGGCGGAGGCTAGGGCGCGGGCGGCTTTTCCGCAAGCCAAGGGCGTCCTGACGTATTTGGTGAATCAGATCGTCAACGCCCAAGGGGGGGTGACGCCTTACTCCATGGCGACGGCGGCGGAGCCGGGAATGGGGGGGCTGCCGGAGTGGCCGGAGGGATCGGTGGTGATCACGCAGTGGCTGGCGGACGATTTGCAGCTTAAGGTAGGAGATACCCTAACGGTGAGATA